>JANMOR010000332.1:0-10820 GCA_031369435.1 Chitinophagaceae bacterium | reverse complement strand
CCATACCCAGTTCTATCGAATTCTGAGAATTGGTGAAGCTTGTTTTACTATTAAAAGAAGGGACATCCTTGGCATTTTGAAAATTGTATCGGTAATAAACGTCAACAGAACCTGTAATATTTAAGGTGCCTGCTCCGGTTGAATCCTGTGCCTTTATAGAAAGTGTTGAAAAAAGAGACAGAATGATGATAGCAGATAAGATAAGTTTTCTTAGCATTGTATTATTATTTTAAGAGTTAACAAGGGTACAGCAGATGAGTTGCGTCAACAACCCATCATGATGCTGTACCTTTTTTAATTACGTTGAAAAAAAGAGGTTTGATTAAATTTTTGAATCAGAAAGTTCTTCTTCTTTCATGTTACCTGTTCTGGATACCAGCAAAGTTCCCTGCAGGTATTTTTCATCGTGTTGTGATGCATCCAAACCAAGTTCTTCTTCTGCTTCAGTTACACGCATTGGAAGAATAAAGTTGATGAATTTAAAAATAAGAAACGAAACAATAAAGCTGTAAGCCACAACAATGCCTAATGCTTTAACCTGTGTAAAGAAGAAATCGAAGTTGCCATAAAACCAACCATCATTACCGGCAGTATTAATTGCCTTGGTTGCAAATACACCAGTCATCAGCATACCAACCATACCACCAATACCATGACAGGGGAATACATCCAATGTATCATCCAGTCTTGATTTTTGCTTATAGTAAATTGCAATATTTGAAATGATTGCTGCCACCATACCAATAAATATACTTTGCGGAATAGCTACAAAACCTGCAGCCGGAGTAATGGCAACAAGGCCTACAACTGCACCAATACAAAATCCGAGTACAGAAGGTTTTTTACCTCTTAATACATCAAAGAACATCCAGCTTAAACCTGCAGCAGCAGCAGCAGTGTTAGTTGTTGCAAAAGCAGAAACAGCCAATGCGTTTGATCCCAATGCAGAACCTGCGTTGAAACCAAACCAACCAAACCAAAGCAAACCTGTACCGATTAATACATATGGTACGTTTGCAGGTGGAATCTCTTTATTTTCCATATGCACTTTACGACGCTTCAAAACCAATGCACCAGCAAGTGCAGCACAACCAGCTGAAATGTGAACCACTGTGCCACCGGCAAAATCAAGAGCTCCCATTTTAAAGAGGAAACCATCAGGATGCCAGCTCCAATGTGCCAAAGGCGCATACACCAGCAAACTGAAAAGCACCGTAAACAAGATGTAAGATGTAAAACGGATCCTTTCCGCTACGGCTCCCACTACCAGACCCGGAGTGATAACAGCAAACATCATTTGGAACAGTGCAAATAAAGCCAATGGAATAGATGGTGCTAAACTCCATGGTGCCCCTGATGTTACATTCTTAAAGAATAAAAATGTAGTTGGGTTACCAATGAATCCACCAATCGTTTCGCCGAATGCAAGACTAAAGCCGACTACTACCCACAGAACGCCAACAACGCCTGCAGCTACTACGCTTTTAATCATGGTTGAAATCACATTTTTACGGTGAACCATTCCACCGTAAAAGAAGGCTAAACCTGGTGTCATTAAAAACACAAGGGCTGTTGCCACAATAATCCAGGCAATGTCTGCCGGATTATAAACACCAGCTGTATCCTCAAAATTAGGGAGGGCCGGAATAAATAAGGCTGCGATAGCCACGCCCGCCAAAATAAGGAAGGGGGCGATTTGTCTTGGAGTTACTTTTTTAATCATGGTCGATCGATTTTTAAGTGAAACATTAATTAATTATATAATTAATTATCATTTAACTAAATTAAAGCAAAAAATCATAGAAAATTTCTAATTAACTCACATGTTATATTTTATAATATATTTGAAAAGAATAAAAAAAACTCCTTTAAATATTTGTATTTAAAGGAGTTGTGTATGATTAAGCTGCTTGGGTATAAAAATATACGCCTATTTTATTATTCGGTATTTATACTCAAACGATTGCGTAATTCGAATAATCCTTTGCTTCTAAAATTGAATAACCTGATAAAAACTCATCAACCTTCCGGGCACATTCCCTTCCTTCACTGATGGCCCATACTACCAATGATTGTCCACGCCTCATATCCCCTGCTGTAAATACCTTATTAATATTGGTTTGATAATTTTTTTCAGAAGCTTTTACATTTTTTCGTTCGTCTAAATCAACACCTAACTGCTCAAGCAATCCCACATATTGCGGATTGACAAAGCCCATTGCCAGTAAAGCCAGTTCACATGGAATAATTCGTTCGCTTCCTTCTCTTTCAACAAAGGATGCTGGACGACCATCCTCACTGCTCTTCCATTCCAGGTCAACAATTTTTATTGTTTTCAGCTTCCCGTTTTCATCGCCGATAAATTCTTTGGTAGCAATTGCCCATTTACGATCGGCCCCTTCTTCATGTGAAGAAGAAGTTTTCAATGTCATGGGATAAGTTGGCCAGGGCATAAACGAAGTACGGTCCTTTGGCGGCATGGGCATCAATTCAAATTGTGTAACAGAAACTGCCTTATGCCGGTTACTTGTACCTACACAATCGCTACCTGTATCACCACCACCAATTACCACTACATTCTTATCTGTTGCAAAAATATCTTCGGTATAAATATTACTTTCTATTGCTCCATTAGCCAATGGATCGAGTTGTGCATTTCGTTTGTTTTGCTGTTTTAAAAACTCCATAGCAAAATGAACACCTTTCAATTCTCTGCCGGGAATAGTAAGATCTCTTGGCACAGTTGATCCGCCAGCCAATACAATTGCATGATACTCCCTGAGCAAATCGTTCACACTAACATTCACTCCAACATTGGCATTGCACTTAAAGATCACCCCTTCTTCTTCCATTAATTTAATACGACGATCAATCACCCATTTCTCTAATTTAAAATCAGGAATTCCATAACGTAACAAACCGCCCGGCCTGTCATCTCTTTCAAACACTGTAACAGAATGACCTGCATAGTTCAACTGTACTGCTGCAGCTAATCCTGCCGGGCCGCTGCCAATCACTGCAATTTTTTTACCACTGCGTTTGTTGATTTTTTTGGCTTGAACAAATCCTTTATCAAATGCAATTTCAATGATATGCTTTTCGATTTCCTCAATAGCAATAGCAGGTTGATTAATACCCAACACACAGGATGTTTCGCATGGTGCAGGGCATATTCTTCCGGTAAACTCAGGGAAGTTGTTGGTTGATGAAAGAATATCATAAGCTTCTTTCCACTCTTTACGATATACTGCATCGTTGAACTCCGGTATAACATTACCTAAAGGACATCCGTTGTGACAAAACGGAACGCCACAGTTCATACAACGGCCACTTTGCTCGTTGAGTTTTTCATCGGGATAACGATTGATAAATTCATTGTAATCGTTCACCCGCTCTTCCACTTTTCTTTTTGTGGGAAGCTCTCTTGTAAATTCAATAAAACCTGTTGGTTTACCCATGAAATAAAATTTATCGTTTCGTATCAGTTATTTTATTACACTTATTTTTTGTGTATGCTTTAGTAAAGCTTTTTTATAATCGGTTGGGAACACTTTAATAAAGTGCCTGAGTTGATTTTCAAAATCGCCTAAAATAAATTTAGCAACTGTGCTTCCGGTATATTCAAAATGCTTTTGAATCATTAGCTTTAATTCTGTTGCATCTTGTTCATCTACCGGGTCCAGGTCAACCATTTCTTTGTTACAGTTGGTTGAGAATTTTTCCTTCACATCATATACATAAGCTATACCGCCGCTCATACCAGCTGCAAAATTTCTACCTGTTTCACCAAGTATCACTACTCTCCCACCGGTCATGTATTCACATCCATGATCACCCACACTTTCAACCACCACGTTTGCTCCTGAATTACGTACAGCAAAACGTTCTCCTGCTTTACCACGGATAAATGCTTCGCCACTTGTGGCACCATAAAAAGCTACGTTACCGATGATGATATTATCCTCAGGTGTGTAGGTTGCAGATTTATCAGGATAGATGATGAGCTTTGCACCGCTCAAACCTTTTCCGAAATAATCATTGGCATCGCCTTCCAGTTCAAGCGTTACACCATACGTGTTGAATGCAGCAAAACTTTGTCCGGCTGTTCCTTTGAATTTGAAATGGATGGTATCTTCCGGCAATCCCATTCCACGATATACTTTCGTGATTTCATTGGAGAGAATTGTTCCGGCAGTACGATCTGTATTTTTTATTTCAAATGAAGCAGTAACTCTTTCTTTTCGCTCAATAGCAGGCTTTGCTGCCTCCAGTAATTTCCAATCCAATACTTCAGTCAAACCATGATCCTGTTCTTCAGTATTATACAAAGAAGTGTAAATTGAATTCGGCTCTTTATATAAAATAGGTGACAGATCTAATTTGCTGAATTTCCAGTGATGAATATTTTCACGCATCTGCAAACTATCTACCTGCCCTATCATTTCATTGACTGTTTTAAAACCAAGTTCTGCCATGATCTCTCTCAATTCCTGTACTAAGAACCTGAAAAAATTCACTACATGATCTGCATTACCTGCAAATCGTTTACGCAATTCAGGATCCTGTGTTGCCACACCCACAGGACATGTATTTAAATGACATTTACGCATCATGATACATCCTTCCACAACTAATGCAGCTGTTGCAACACCCCACTCTTCAGCACCCAATAAAGCAGCAACGGCAATATCCCGGCCTGTTTTCATTTGTCCATCAGCTTGTACTACAACTCTGCTTCTTAATTTATTTTTTACTAAAGTCTGATGCGTTTCAGCCAAACCAAGTTCCCATGGCAGGCCTGCATGTTTAATAGATGATACAGGAGATGCCCCTGTTCCTCCATCATGTCCGCTGATCAATACCACATCGGCTTTTGCTTTGGTAACACCGGCAGCAATGGTTCCAACACCGGCTTTACTAACCAGCTTTACATTAATTCTTGCTTTGCGATTTGCATTCTTTAAATCAAAAATTAATTGTGCCAGGTCTTCAATAGAATAAATATCATGATGCGGTGGCGGAGATATTAAACCAACTCCAGGTGTTGCATGACGAACTCTTCCAATCCATTCATCCACTTTATGACCGGGTAATTGTCCACCTTCACCAGGCTTTGCACCCTGTGCCATTTTGATCTGCAACTCATCTGCTTCAGTAAGATATAGACTGGTTACCCCAAAACGTGCAGATGCAACCTGTTTGATGGCACTACGCATGCTATCGCCATTTTCCAAACGATCATATCTTTTTTCATCTTCACCACCTTCGCCGGTATTGCTTTTACCACCCAACCGATTCATGGCAATGGCCAATGTTGTATGTGCTTCCCATGAAATAGAACCAAAACTCATGGCGCCTGTTGCAAAACGCTTGAAAATATTTTCTGCAGGTTCTACTTCATCAATCGTAATTGCAGGAAGATTCCGTTTGAATTCAAATAAACTTCTGAGTGTTGCTGCTTTCTCGCTCTGATCGTTTACATGTTTTGAATATTTTTTAAATGTTGCATAGTCATTCATCTTCGTTGAATACTGCAACAGGTGAATGGTAGTTGGATTGAATAAATGAAACTCACCTTTACGTTTCCATTGATAAATACCACCCACCGGTAAGCGATTAACCGGAATATCTTTTTTACTGAAAGCAACATAATGTTTCACCAATGCTTCTTTTGCAATTTCTTCCAATCCAATTCCCTGAATACGGCTGGTTGCACCTGTAAAATATTTATCAACCACTTCCTGGTTTAAACCAAGTATCTCAAATATCTGTGCACCCTGGTAGGACTGCAGTGTAGAGATACCCATTTTAGAAAACACTTTCAGTAACCCTTCGCATATTGCTTTGATATAATTGGTACGCAACACATCCCAGTCAAGTTCTGTTTGCAAAGTTCCATTCACTTTCATGTTGCGAATGGATGCCAATGCTAAATAAGGATTGATAGCTGTTGCACCAAATGCAATTAAGCATGCAAAGTGATGCACTTCCCATACATCACCGGCTTCCACAACAATACCCACCTGACCACGCAATCCCCTGCGAATGAGATGATGATGTACGGCTGCTGTTGCAAGTAAAGACGGAATAGAAGCATGATCACTGTCAACTGCACGGTCGCATAAAATCAACACTTCAAATCCATCATGAACGGCATCTTCAGCATAACGACACAAACGCTCTAATCCTTTTTTTAATGAATCGGGTTTGCCATCGGCACGGAAATATGTTTGTAACGTTTTGGCCTGGAATTTACCTGTATCAATACTTCTTATTTTTTCAAGTTCGGTACTTGTTAAGATGGGTTGCTTCAACGCAACAGTATGACAATGCATGGGATCTTCTTCCAGCAAATTTCCATTGTTACCAACAAAGGCAGCCAGACTCATCACCATCCGTTCACGGATAGGATCAATTGGCGGGTTTGTAACCTGTGCAAATAATTGTTTGAAGTAAGAAGTTAAATGTTGCGGTTGATCACTTAACACTGCTAAAGGAATATCCGTTCCCATTGATCCAATGGGTTCTTTTCCATCCAATGCCATGGGCTTGATGATGGTATCAATATCTTCTGTTGAATAACCAAATGCTTTCTGATATTTTATTATGCTTTCATCACTTAAATGTGTGAAGGCAACCCGTGGCTCTGGTAATTCTTCTAACCTGATCTTATTCTGATTCAACCAATCGGCATAAGGCTTTTGTGAACAGATGGTTGATTTTAATTCATCATCACTGATAATGCGACCCTGTTCCATATCCACCACAAACATTTTACCGGGATGCAATCTTCCTTTTTTAATAATGGTTGAAGGATCAATTGGTAAAACGCCGGTTTCACTCGCCATAATTACACGGTCATCATTTGTAATACAATATCTTGATGGACGAAGACCGTTTCTATCCAATGTTGCTCCAATTATTTTTCCATCTGTAAATGAAATGGAAGCAGGCCCGTCCCATGGTTCCATGATCGATGCATGGTATTCATAAAATGCTTTCTTCAACGGATCCATCTGATCGTTACCATCCCATGCCTCAGGAATCAACATCATCATTACATGTGGTAAACTTCTGCCAGTCATGGTTAACAACTCAATCATGTTATCCAAACATGCGGAGTCACTTTGATCGCCTGTAACAATGGGTAACAGCATTTCCATTTCCTGAGTTGTAAAATCGGGAGATGTAAAGCCGTGTTCACTTGATTTTAACCAGTTGATATTTCCCTGTAATGTATTGATCTCACCATTATGTGCGATATAACGAAATGGTTGTGCCAGTTTCCATGAAGGAAATGTATTGGTAGCAAAACGACTATGCACTAAACCAAATGCACTCACGACTCTTTTATTACTGAGATCAGGAAAATAACCACGAACCTGCGTGCTGGTTAATTGCCCTTTGTATACAATTGTTTTATAAGAAAGTGATGCGATGTAAAAACCAATAACATCTTTTTTTACTGTGCTGTTGATGAGATGTGTTGCATGATTACGCAATACAAACAATTTGCGTTCAAACTCATCAGGATTATTAATATGATCGGGACAAGCAATAAATACCTGTTCCATTTCGGGCTCTACGCTTAATGCTGTAGGACCAATGCCATCGGGGTTTACAGGAACTTTTCTGAATGTAAGAATCTCCAATCCAAGTTTTTCGGCTGTGCGATTGAAAATATCTCGGCACTCTTCCCTGAGTTTAATTTCTCTTGGAAAGAAAATAACACCCACACCATATTTTCCAAATGAAGGAAGATGAATGCCCAGTTTCAAACATTCCTCAAAGAAAAATTCATGTGGTGTTTGAATCATAATACCGGCACCATCGCCTGTATTATTTTCACAGCCACATGCACCACGATGCTCCATGTTTTCCAAAACAGTTAATGCATCACTGATATGCTGATGTGATTTGGAGCCTTTAATGCTCGCCACGAAACCGATGCCGCATGCATCATGCTCAAATGCCGGGTTGTATAAACCTTTGTTGCCTGCCATTCTTGTTTGCAAGTTTTAATGAGTTAATTATATTCAAACAGAATTTCTTCTGCATCAGCAAGGCAATCGCTTAAAAATACCAAAAAAATCAACTAACAAATGTTGTGAACGCCATGCTATTTCTAACAAAAATCACACGATATAGCCGAACATATTATCATTTTTGTTCAACTCAGTGTAATTGATCAGGTATTTTTCAAGATTCGCCATCAGGGCTTCATAGTCGTCTTTACTTTTCAATTCAACTCCTACCAATGCAGGGCCTGTTTCCTTATTATGCTTCTGCATATATTCAAACCGCACAATATCATCGTTAGGGCCCAACACATCATTTACAAATTCTTTCAATGCCCCGGGGCGTTGTGCAAACCGGATGAGGAAATAATGTTTCAACCCTTCATACTGTAAACTCCGTTCTTTGATCTCCTGCATGCGATCAATATCATTGTTGCTGCCGCTTACAATACAAACAATATTTTTTCCTTTGATCACATCTGCATAATCATCCAGTGCAGCAATACTCATAGCACCCGCTGGTTCTACAACTATAGCATCTTCGTTATATAATTTTAAAATAGTAGAACAGATCTTTCCTTCCGGCACCAGGTGCATATCATCCAATACTTCTTTACAAATAGAAAATGTAATATCACCTATACGCTTTACTGCAGCTCCATCTACAAAGCGATCTATACTTTCCAATGTAACAGGTGCTCCTGCTTTCAATGCCTCAAACATGGAAGGAGCTCCTTCAGGCTCCAAACCAATGATCTTTGTTTTAGGCGAATACGTTTTGAAATAAGAACCAACACCTGCGCTCAACCCGCCACCACCCACAGGAACAAATAAAAAATCAATGTCACTTTGTTCTTCCAGTATTTCAACTCCAACAGTACCCTGCCCTTCAATAATCTTATAATCATCAAATGGTGGAATAAATGTCATCCCTTTTTCTTCTGTATATTTTTTTGCAGCAACTGCACAATCATCAAACGTGTCACCAACCAATTTTACTTCAATAAAATCTTCACCAAACATTTTTGTTTGATTGATCTTTTGATTGGGTGTAATCACCGGCATAAACACTACGCCATGTACATTTAATTTCCTGCAGCTGTAAGCAAAGCCCTGCGCATGATTGCCTGCACTGGCACAAACCACTCCTTTCTTAAGTTGTTCAGCCGGTAAGGTGCTCATCATGTTATATGCACCCCGTAATTTATAACTGCGTACGATCTGCAGATCTTCTCTTTTTAAATATACATTGCAGTGGTATTTTTTAGAGAGGCTGCGATTTAATTGCAATGGCGTTCTTGTCACAACTTTTTTAAGCCGTAATGCAGCACCTGTGAAATCAAGTGATCTGTTTTGTGTTGTCTTATCCATTTTATATTAATTCGCTAACTCCAGCTTTTGTGTTTTCTTTCCTGCCTGTCCGGCAGACAGGTTTTCATCTTTAGAAGTTGTTTCAATCACTTTCATATCGGTCATCGCCTGGCGTAATACAGCTCCTACTTTTTCAACAGGATGTGAGCGGATGATCTTATTTACTTCAATGATGCTTCTGTTATCAACACCATTATCAATGCCTGTATTAAAGTTGGTACCGATCACATCTTTATCAACTGTTTTCATGAACTCAGCTAATAATGGTTTTGCTGCATGATCGAATAAATAACAACCATACTCAGCTGTATCTGAAATAACACGATTCATTTCAAACAATTTCTTTCGTGCAATGGTGTTTGCGATCAATGGCGTTTCGTGTAATGATTCATAATAGGCCGACTCTTCTTTGATACCTGCTTCTACCATTGTTTCAAAAGCCAGTTCTACACCTGCACGTACAAAAGCAACCATCAACAACCCATTGTCGAAATATTCCTGATCAGTAATTTTTGCATCTGTTGCAGCAGTTTTTTCAAAAGCTGTTTCACCGGTTGCTTTGCGCCATGTCAATAAATTTTTATCGTCATTGGCCCAATCTTTCATCATGGTTGAAGAAAATTCACCACTCATAATATCGTCCTGGTGCTTTTGAAACAGGGGACGTAAAATATTCTTCAACTCAGTTGATAATTCATATGCTTTCAGTTTGGCAGGATTAGTCAGGCGATCCATCATTGCAGTTACACCGCCATGCTTCAACGCTTCAGTAACAACTTCCCATCCATATTGAATGAGTTTAGAAGCATATGAAGGTTCAATTCCTTTCTCTACCATTTTATCAAAACATAAAATAGACCCTGTTTGCAACACACCACATAAAATGGTTTGCTCACCCATTAAATCTGATTTTACTTCTGCTACAAATGATGAACGCAGCACACCTGCTCTATGTCCACCTGTTGCAGCAGCATATGCTTTGGCTTGTGCCAATCCTTTTCCTTCAGGATCATTCTCCGGATGCACAGCAATCAAAGTAGGTACACCAAATCCTCTTTTATATTCTTCTCTTACTTCAGTACCGGGACATTTTGGTGCCACCATGATCACAGTAATATCTTTTCGGATCTGTGTTCCTTCTTCTACAATATTAAATCCATGCGAATAAGAAAGTGTTGCATACTTCTTCATTAAAGGCATGATCGCTTTGATCACTGAAGTATGTTGTTTATCGGGTGTTAAATTCAACACGAGATCAGCAGAAGGAATTAATTCTTCATAGGTTCCTACTTCAAAACCATTCTCCGTTGCATTCTTCCATGAAGCCCGTTTTTCTTCAATTGCTTCTTTACGTAACGTGTATGAAATATCTAATCCTGAATCTCTCATGTTTAATCCCTGGTTTAAACCTTGCGCACCACAACCTACAAT
>JANMOR010000323.1:0-1983 GCA_031369435.1 Chitinophagaceae bacterium | reverse complement strand
TAAAAACATTGCATCCGTTCTTTGATCGCTGGCAACGGTTTACTATCATTTCATTCATTGTTATATCAACTGCAGTATTTTTATATGTTGGAAAACCCATCCTGATCCTTGTACTTGTTGGTGCGTTAAATGGTTTTATCTTACCTTTCTCATTGGGTTTAATGTTATGGATCATGATGAAACGAAAACTCGATCATTATAATCATCCCAAATGGTTACTCTGGAGTGGATGGATTGTTGTGTTAGTGATGTTATGGATGAGTGTGATCACCGTTATTAATGAATTGCCAAAACTATTTTTATAACTATGCCTGTTACCGATCCATTTAGTATGTATTATGTGGCAATACTTTGTCCACCTGCAATAGAAAGCAAAGTGCATCAGTATAAAGTATGGATGAGAGATCACTTTGGTTGTACAGTTGCGTTGAAATCGCCGGCTCATCTTACACTCATCGCCCCTTTCTGGCTTGCCAATACATCAGAACAATTATTGATCGAAAGATTACAAAGCACTCAAACAAATCAGCTTCCGGTTGAAATTCAGCTGCAGGGATTTTCGCATTTCAGTAACAGGGTTCTTTTTATTACAGTGAAGGAAAATCAACAGCTGGATCGTTTATGCAAAGAAGTGGGAGATCATTTTATACAATCCTTTCCCGGCATCATCAAACCCGATGACCGGCCTTTTCATCCGCATATCACCATTGCCAACAGGGATATCAAACCCGGTGATTTTGATAAAGCATGGCAACACTTTGCAAAAGAAGAGTTTGAAGAAATTTTTCAAACAAACACAATTTCGTTGTTGAAGCTCACAGAAAGTAATTGGAATGTAATTGTTGAAAAACAATTTTGAGCAACCGGTTGTTCTTTTATATAACCGGCTCTTTGCCTTTCATTCAAATTCTATAACTTCCCTGCCTAAATCAATGGCATGAGAAAAATTTTCTGTACGATTCTATCGTTCTTTTTATTATCTGTACTTATTGCACAAACTGCCAATCCGCAGGATTCGGCATGGATACGGGACAACTACACAAAAAAAGAAATTTATATTACCATGCGGGATGGTATAAAACTGTTTACCGCTGTTTATGCACCTAAAGATAACAGTGAAGCTCACCCGATACTGATGACCCGTACACCATACTCCTGTGCACCATATGGCGAAAGCAACTTCCGTACCTTCTGGAATAATCATTGGCGTTATTATCTACGCAGGAATTACATCATTGTAGTACAGGATGTACGTGGCCGTTGGATGAGTGAAGGAGTGTTTGAAGATGTACGCCCATACAATCCAAATAAAAAAGAAAAAGAAACAGATGAAGCAAGTGATACCTATGATGCAATTGATTGGCTGGTAAAAAATCAACCCAACAACAATAACAAAGTAGGCATCTTTGGTATTTCATATCCAGGCTTTTATTCTACGATGGCTGCATTGAGCAATCATCCGAGTTTAAAAGCAGTAAGTCCGCAGGCACCTGTAACAGATTGGTTCATGGGCGATGATTTTCATCATAATGGTGCGTTCTTTCAAATGGATGGCTTCTCCTTTTATTCTTCTTTTGGAAAACCAAGACCTCAACCAACTACAGTTGGGTCGCCGGGTTTTCAATTCCCAACAAGAGATGCCTATAAATTTTATTTAGAAGCCGGCAGTACAAAAAACCTGGCGAAATTAATTGGAGACAGCATTGCGTTCTGGCATGAGATGTACAAACATCCCAACTATGATAGCTGGTGGCAGGCACGCAATGTTCGCAACTTTGTCAACAATGTTCCCAATCATACAGCAACATTAGTAGTTGGTGGTTTGTTTGATGCAGAAGATTGTTATGGTGCATGGCGTACCTATGAAGCCATTGAAAAGAAAGCAAAAAATAATAACCGTATTGTTATGGGGCCATGGTATCACGGGCAATGGGCAAGTACCGATGGAACAAAGATGGGTAATGCACAATTCGGGAGCAACAC
>JANMOR010000314.1:0-1901 GCA_031369435.1 Chitinophagaceae bacterium | reverse complement strand
CGCATTTAAATAACGCATAAAATTGGGCACCCGCATCAGGTAATTTGTTTTTTCTTTATACAAATAACCTTTGTCCATATACCAACCTTTACATTCTTTTTGTTTTGCATCTGCTTCAAGAAATGCAAGAAACCTGTTTGATAACAGATCGTCGGCATCCAAAGCCATGATATAATCGCAGGAGGCTTCTTTTGCAAGTTTAGAGCCATAGGTTAATTTTCTTGCTTTATCCCAGCGGCGCACAACCATTTTAGCTGATTTAAACAGTTTCAACAAATCTTCCCGATGATCAATTTCTTCATATGACTTGTGCCCAAAAGGAAACTCAATATAATGTACCCGTACATCTGTAACAGGGTTTTCAGGTTTGTCGGTATAAACTACATAAACCTGAAAGCTTGTGTACGTTTGCTGCAAGATAGATTGAACTGTTTTTCGTAGTAAATCACTTTCCCTTGTCCAATCTATTGATTCTGCTTTGGGTCTGAATGGAATGATGATTGCAAATTGAGTCATAACAACTGGTCTCTTATAATTTGATAAACAATTTAGTCGTATTTAATATAGAAGCCGGACCATAAGGAAAATGACCTCTGAAATTTACATGTTTCCATTTATGCTGATCAAACAAATCAGGAAACGGATCGAGGTAATAAGTTCTGTCTGCATTATCAAGCAGCAATGCCCCGTTTTTTTTTATTTTCTTCATTGCATGTGCAATACAGGAATGCCTTACTCTTCCATCCACAATCACCAGGTCAAATGAAGCTTCGGGATATGCATCAATAGCTGTTGCGTATTTTTTAAACTGCATTTGTTTATATTCAGCAAAACAGGAAATATAATGATCCGGATTTTTACAATCTCTTTTGCTGATATCTGTATCAGGCTCAGGTTCAAACAACTCATATTCAATATTTATCAACCCCGATTCTTCAATTGCCTTTTTGGTATTGCTATACCATTGCCTGTCATGCTCTGCTGAAATGATATGTGCTGTTTTTTCTGCAAAGAAAAGAGTGGAGCCCCCTGAACCATATTCAAACAGTTTCATGTTTTTATGTAACCATTTCTCCAGGAAACTGATACTGCTGAAAACCAACCATGGAATGCGGTAATCCAATGTTCCTTTAGAAGATAACCTGTATATCCGCCATTGGGAGAAATAAGACATGTCTTTTACAAACAGGTTTAAATGACCCTTCAACAATAAAAACCGGATAGAAGTAATACTGTAAACAATCCAATCCCTGAAGATATTTCTCTTAAGCATGTGTTCGATTGTTATACTCTTTACTGTCTTTAATATTCAATACAGGCCGATCCTTTTTTTGTATAAATAACTCATCCAGCAGTTGAGCAAGTTTTGTTGTAACAGCTTTTGCAGAATATTGTTCAAACATCTTGCTGTTGACCGAACCAGGGTTGAAATTTTTTGCATAGCTGCAAAATTTGTTCCATGTTGTTATCCAGTTGGTATAAATTTTATTTGTTTCTGCTTCGCCGTTAAATGAAAGAACAATACCGGCACCTGATTCTTCCAATACTTTTACAGCAGTGCTTTCAGTGTGTAAAATTGCCAGTACAGGCTTTCCACTTAATACACCCTGGTAGGCTTTGCTTGGTGTGTAATGCGGTTCGGTGCTGCCTAAAATAAAGATGGCATCAGCAATATCTAAATGAACCAACACATCGAGATAAGGGATACGTTGAGGATATTCAAATATTACCGTTTGCCACAAACCATATTTCTCAGCCATTGGTTTAATATTAAAACCATTGGGATCAGCAGTTGTTTTTCCTGTTCCTATAAAATGAAATTCAACATTGGAAAATAAAGATTGATTTTCGCTGATGGCATGAAACACAGCTTCCAGAGGTTTAAATGCTTTTGGTAACAT
>JANMOR010000273.1:0-2043 GCA_031369435.1 Chitinophagaceae bacterium | reverse complement strand
TATGTTTCTTACAACAGTTAGCTCAGCAGTTACATTTTTCTTTTTTTGCAACAACGGAGCCATCTCATCATAAAATGAAACAGAAACACCATCAATTGCGATGATTTTATCATTCTCTTTTAAACCTGCCTGTTTTCCAAGCAATGTATCTTTTGCTTCATAAACCCCAACAATGGGTGGAATACGATACGATAACAATCCTCGTTTGCGTTTACTTTCCACAAGCTTTCCCACAAGGCGAACCGGGATATTAATTTCTTTTTGCTGACCATTTCGCTCAACTAAGATGTTCTTACCTGAACCGGTTAATACTTTCAAACTCAAATCATTCAGATATTCTATACTCTTACCGTTTACCAGTAAAATTTTATCGCCATTTTGCAAACCAATTTCATTCATCAGTTTGTCTTGTGTCCAAATCCCATCTCTTACACTACTCATCGGAATTTTTTCTTCACCCCATACAAATAAGATCATGGCATAAATAATAAATGCCAGTAAAATATTAACTGTAACACCGGCAATCATAATGATCAAACGTTGCCAAGCCGGTTTGCTGCGAAATTCCCATGGCTGCGGCGGAAGCTTCATGGCTTCTTTGTCCATACTTTCATCAATCATCCCGGAAATTTTTACATAGCCGCCCAATGGCAACCAGCCGATTCCATATTCTGTTTCTCCCACTTTCTTCTTAAATAAAGAAAACCATGGATCAAAAAATAAATAGAATTTCTCCACACGGCATTTAAACCAACGGGCTGTAATAAAATGTCCGAACTCATGGAAAATAATTAAGATGGATAACGACAATAATAATTGTCCTGCTTTTATTCCAAAATCGGCCAGGTTAATTGCTAATAACATATGATAAGTAGTTAAACGATGGTTTTCATTTTTTGTACGAAAGCTGCAAATATCGATGAAAAAAGAAAGGAGTTAAAGAATTTTTTAGTTAAAAATTACATCTGAATCATAGAGGCTGTAAAGTTTCTAGCTTCAGCATCACTTTCATAGTATTCTTCGAGGGTTGGTTTTTCAATAAATGGTACATGATTCATTGTTTTTTCAATCACATCGGTCATATCTAAAAATCCAATCCTGTTGCGGAGAAAAGCCCATACAGCAATTTCATTGGCAGCATTCATTATACATGGAAGATTACCTCCTTTATTTAATGCTTCAATTGCTAATGCCAGGTTGCGGAAAGTTTTGAGATCGGGCTCTTCAAAATTCAATGTGCTTGCTCTCTTAAAATCGAAACGGGGAAATTGATTGGGAATTCTTTGAGGAAATGACATTGCATATTGAATAGGCAATTTCATATCGGGCAATCCCATTTGTGCTTTAATGCTGCCATCTTCGAATTGAACCATGCTGTGAATAATGCTTTGCGGATGAATCACAACCTGTATCTGTTCGGGAGCAAGATTAAATAACCATTTGGCCTCGATCATTTCCAATCCTTTGTTCATAAGCGTAGCAGAGTCAATAGTAATCTTTGCACCCATACTCCAATTGGGATGTTGCAGTGCATGATCTCTTTTTACATTCAATAAAAAATTGGGCTTTCTGCCCCGGAAAGGACCACCACTTGCAGTAAGTATAACTTTATCAATTTTATTTCTTGCTTCTCCTACCAGGCATTGAAAAATGGCCGAGTGCTCACTGTCAACCGGAATGATCGGCACTCTGTTCTCAACTGCTTTTTGCATAACAATATCACCCGCAACAACCAATGTTTCTTTATTAGCGAGGGCAATTGCTTTTTTATTTTCAATCCCTTTGAGTGTTGGTTTCAACCCGGCAAAACCAACAATGGCGGCGAGCATCATATCATAGGTATCAAAGGCTGCCACTTCTTCCAGCGATTGCTCACCAGTAAAAACTTTTACATCTGTTGAAGACAAAGCCTGTTTTACTTTGTCGTATTTCTTTTCATCAACAATAACAACTGCATTCGGTTTAAATTGAAGAGCCTGTTTAATGAGCAATTCATCATTGGTATGAGCTGTGAGTATTTCAACTTCAAATAATTCGGGATTG
>JANMOR010000264.1:0-5583 GCA_031369435.1 Chitinophagaceae bacterium | reverse complement strand
TCCGTTGCGCGGCCCGATCATGATCACCGACCTGCGCACTGCCGAGATGATCAAGTACGCCAGCAACGCCTTTTTGGTAAAAGCAATTGGCCAGTCACAGGAATGGACATTGCCGTTTACTTATGCTTTTGTGATTCGCCCGGCATGGTGGCAAACTTGGTGGTTTAAGTTATTCATCATTCTTGTAGCCACTGTTTTGATATTGCTTACTACCAGATTTGTTTATCTGTCGAGATTAAGAAAACAAAAGCAGTTAATGGAAAAAGAATTAGCCGTACAATTAGAACGGCAACGGATCTCATCTGAAATGCATGATGATATTGGGGCAGGCCTCTCAGGTGTCCGGCTATTAACCGAGATCACCAAATCAAAAATAAAAGATGGAGAAGCTTCTACTGAAATGGATAAGATCTATGAATCAGTTGGTGATATATCTGCAAAAATGAAAGAAGTGATCTGGAGTCTGAACTCAGAAAATGATGATCTGGAAAGTTTGGTTGCTTTTATTCAAAAACAAACCAGGGCCATGCTGGAATATTATCCTTGTGAGCTGCAGATGGATGTTCCTGCATTCTTTCCTTCAATTGATATAAATGGCGAAGCACGCAGAAATATTTACCTCACTGTAAAAGAAGTACTGCACAATATCATTAAGCATTCTGATGCTGATAAAATACAATTGACAATTACATATAATGAGAAACTGATCATCCGTATTGCAGATAATGGGAAAGGATTTTCAACCACTGCTGTTGATAAAAGTGGAAATGGGTTGAAGAATATGCAACAACGGATAGAAAAACTAAACGGAAGGTTTGAGATAAAAAACAATAACGGAACGATAATCATTTTAGAAATACCGCTTAAAAAAAACATATGATCACTGTATCCATTGTAGAAGATAACGATCAGTTCAGAACAGCATTGGAAACTATTATTACTGCACAGGATGAAATGTCGGTATTGCATGCATACCCCGATGCGGAGAAGGCGTATGAATCGATCCTTGCTTTTCCACCGGATATTATAATTGCAGATATCAATCTGCCGGGGATGCGTGGTACTGAATTAATTGTATTGTTGAAAGACAAACTACCACAAACACAGTTTATGGTTTGCAGTATACACGATGATAACGATACCATTTTTGAAGCATTGAGATGTGGTGCCTCGGGTTATATACTCAAAGATCCTGTTACAGCAAGTGAGATTGTTAAAGCAATTCATGATTTGTACAACGGTGGTTCACCCATGAGCCCGTATATCGCAAGAAAAGTGATCAGTAGTTTTCAAAAACCGGACATTAATAATGAGCATTCCATTCTCAGTGTCAGGGAGAGAGAAGTTCTTGAATTACTTTCTAAAGGATTGTTGTATAAAGAAATTGCCCGAGAGCTTGGTATTACACATGAAACTGTAAAGAAGCATCTCAAGAATATTTATCAGAAACTGCATGTGCAGAATAAAATTGAAGCGTTGAACAAATTCCGCTTTTTATAAACTCCAATGCCCCGAACGGGGAATTGTTTTTTCATCCCCTGTATTTCATTTTTACAGTTGCACATACCTGCTGTTTTTGCAATGAAAAGTAAAATGCAATTACTCACCGAACGTGAAAAGGAAGTTGTTCAACTGCTCTCTTTGGGGTTAACCTATATTAAAATTGCCCAGAAGATCAATGTGAGCCATGAAACGGTAAAGATGCATCTCAAAAATATTTACCGCAAGCTGCATGTGCAGAATAAAATTGAAGCATTGAAAAAAGTGCAGCTGCTCTGAGTATTCCCCGAACGGGGAATTGATTTCCTTTTTTAATGATTGCAATTTTGAATACCCCAAAATTTACGGAGATGAAAAAGATAAAGCTATTCCTGATTGTGTTTTTTGTTTTAGTTATTTGTGCAGATAGTGCCGCTCAATTGTCAGTTTATTGGCGGGAAGGAAGCTCAGTAATTGGAGTAGCTGTTGATTCCAGTAACAAAAATTGTGAACGGTTTAGAAAAGCGGAAGAAGATTTTTACATTAAAGGCGGTAAAAGGGAGGGAACTGTTTATGGAAACACCTATGGTAACTGCAATCCGGCAGAGTATGGTTGTTATGCTGTTGTTTATGGTTGGGATAAAAATAATAAAATTGTATATGGGTGGGCCTCTGGGTATAATAGCAAAGAAGAAGCGCAAAGGAGAGCGACAGATGAAGCAATTAGAAGAGGGGCAGTAGAAAATAAAGTATACATTTCAATTACTCCCGGATGTATAAGTAAGGCCCCACCAAAACCAACCCCACCAAAAGAACCTGCTAAGGAACCACAATGGTCTGGGTGGATCAATGATCCATGTTTTGGAGGAATCAGCTACAGGTATAAATCAAAAGAGTTGTATAACCTCAACTATCAATTGCATATTTATTTTGAAGCAAAGAATTCTTACAAGGAAACAGTTTATTTTATTTTAAGCTTAAAAGATGAGAGAGGCAAAGAGCGCTTTGGAACGAAACATTCTGCAGGGCCGGGTCAAACAATTGAGTTTGTAGAAAAAATGGATGGGAATTATATTAAAACAATGGCAATAGAAAGGGTAACATTTAAAAATGATGATGGAAAGTATGTTAAATGTGATGGTGAAAGAGAAAATGAGGATCAATCCAAAATCGACAATGCTGGATTGATTCAAAAAATCCAGTCAATGATTAGCCAAACCGCTATTGGTGATTATCTGCTTAGTGAGGAAAAAAGAAGAGAATACACTGGTACACTTAACAGCATCAGAAATTATAAAATAGATGAGCAGAAAAGACATGACCATCTGGTCCTGCTACATGACAAAGTTGAATATGATTTGAACAACGCAAAACAAAGATTTAATGAAAAGGAAGAAGGCTTCCGTCAAAAAGGGAGAAATAACGAAATTATAGATAGAATCAGGGCCAAAATAAAAAGCCTTCCACAAAATGCTACATCCTCTGGTTACCAAAACGATCTGGATAATATTATTAACTCCCGTGTTGAAGATGATATAAAAAATAAGCAATTGCTTGCGCTTGAAGAAAAGATAACCAAAGCTACAAATGAGAAGGAGCAAAAAGAAGAGCAGTCAAAAAAAGAAAACGGAGATCTGGTGAACCGGATACAGGCTGCTATCAATACGTTCCCTGCTGAAGGGAGGAAAAATGAATTGTATAATGAATTAAGAACAATTGTTAACCTTCAAATAGATGAAACTACAAGGAACCCCTACCTCGTAGCGTTGGAAAAAAAGGTTAATGATGCTGCCGCTCAGGTAAAAGCCAATATTGAAAAGTTTAACCAGGATAAAGAAAAACGAACAGAACAGATCAGTAATATCAGGGAAGAAAATCAAAAAATAAAACAACAACAAGCAGCACTTTCAACATCGTATGCAGGCTTTGCAGCAGGTATTCTTTCTATCAGAAGAAAAGAAGGGAAAGGTCTTAATTATGAAGGACCCGCCAGTAAGTTTTCTTTGAAACCAGGGTTGATGTTTGTTTATATCCCGGTTGGTTATATTGAACATGAAGAAGGATCAACTATTAATTATAACACTGGGAACAGGGCACCTTTTCATACAAAAACATTTGTAGATGGCAGCATGCTAACACCAGCATTTTCAATGAGTGCCGAATGGCATCCCTATTATTCAAATTATGTTTCGATTGGTATTACAGGTGGCGCCTGGTTAGGCTATTGGGTAAATGCAGATGATGGCTTCAGCAACAGTACATCAGACTATGCAGGTAATTCGCAAACTTTAGCCATGGGGTTAAACTATGGAATTGAAATTACAGCTGGTATGAAACCGGTAAAACTGCTTGCTAAGTTTCAGATGCAAAGCCTTCTGTTCAATACAAGCGGTGTTACCGCAACAACAGGATCACAATCTGAATATGAAACCTATCATGATACAGAACAGGATTGGAAAACAAGTTCAGTAGCGATGGGAATACGGATAGGCAATTATGAAAAATCAAAATGGTTTGTAGATGTAGCCTATACACGATATATTCCTACCAATGTGTTAAGTGCTCCAACACAATACCAGCTTAGTGATTTGATAATTCCTGAAAGTTTAACGGTGCCATCAGGTGTGTATGTGCAGGTAGCCCGGCAGAATGGTCTTTTCTTCAAAGCAGAGTACACCAAAGATTATGTAATTGTGGATGAAGATAAAAAAACAACAACAACAAGTGCTAAACCTTATATCAGTTTTACAGTAGGATCAAATATTGAATGGTTTAAAACATTAAAAAGAAGGAGATAGTTTTCCGGGTGATGTAAAATGCCCTGAATTTTTTTCGATCATCGTATTAGTTATTCATTGAAACTTATTTGTATTTGTACAATATGTGGGGAGTTTCTTATATGTGTTTATATGATCGATTGTTTTTGGAAAAAAATACTCCTTTGTAGGTATTGAATGCAAGAACAATTAAGCTTAGGTTTATTTTTTCATACAAGGTTCAATTCCTGTTTGATTTACCTCTGAGAAATACAGTGAAAAGACGGTATCAAAACAAAATTGATCAAATTAGATTTGACATGCATTAATTCTTTTGAAATTTATTATCCTCTGCATTACTACTTACCTGTATAGAATCAACCAGTACAATCACATTGTATAACCATCAACTGCTTTTTATGAACAGAAAGTTTTCGCCTGCCCGTTTGTTTTTGATTATCCTGCTTATTACGCTTGTTTCCAGGGTCAATGCCCAATCAACTTATTATGTAAATGATAACAGTATCGGAGGAGATGTGTTTACAAGTGCTGTGGGCAATAATGCAAATGCAGGCACAGCAGCAGCTCCTTTTGCTACCTTACAGCATGCGGTTACAACTGCTTCAGACAATGATATTATTTTTGTAGATGCAGGAAGTTATGCAGAACAGGTGATTATTAATAAAGGCATTACCATAATTGGTGCCGGGCAAACCCTTACATTTTTTACACCCCCGGCAACAGCATTAGTACCAGCACCCGGGCCATTTACTGAAATTGGTTTGTTTGAAACAACTCAGGGAATTGGGGATGTACATATCAGGAATATTTCTGTAAACAGTGTTAATGGTTCCTCACAAAATATTATTATACAAAGTGGAGGCAGTGTTACCAACTGTACATTGTTAAACGGAGGACAGGGAATATTTTTCAGAGTTGACCCTACTACTAAAACTGCGTTGATTGAAAACAATACTATTCAGCCAAATGGTATCGGTATTAACTGCCAGGGAAGTGGTTTAACAGCAATTATCCGAAATAACACCATTACAAAAACCAGTGAGTATTATGCAGGTGTTTTTGCAGGTCTTGATTTTGGCCCACTGCCAGGTTTAATTTTTACAAACAATATCATTAATAATTTTGCTTCTTACGGTATTGGTATTTTAGCTGCCAGTTTTAATGGCAACATAAATTATAACAGTTTTACAGGTGCAGGCACGGCCATAAACAGAAATAACAATGGAGGCAATACATTATTGGCAACCTGTAATTGGTTCGGCTCTTCAAATGCCGGTACAGTTGCTTCAAAAATAAGCGGTACCATTAACTATACACCTTTTCTTAC
>JANMOR010000233.1:0-3171 GCA_031369435.1 Chitinophagaceae bacterium | reverse complement strand
GATTATTTTTTTGTACACATAACCACTAAATAGCGATTACAGAAACCATAACGAAGAGTGGAGTAGATTCTTTTCAACAAAGAAGCTGGATGTGTGATATAATAAAGTCCTAAATTCTTTCGCAGTTCTTCTGACCGCTTTTCCTTTTTATTCAACACACTGAAAAGTGAAAACGGTTGAACCTGGATCATTTTTTTTTGAATGACAAATCCATTTGCAGAAAGGAGCTGTTCAAACCTTCTTTCTGTAAAATCATTGAGGTGATAAGGATTTGCATCAACAGAAGGAGTAACAGGAACAGAGCAAATCAGCTTTCCATCCTGTTTCAGAATATTGTTCAGGTGTTTTATGAACGCTGCAGGATGTAAGAGGTGTTCAATCGTTTCAAGAGAAATGATGGCATCATAAAAGTGCTGTTCACCAAAGTCCATTGCATCAGCCACAACAAAAGATATCAACGGATTAGCATATCGTTGTTGGGCGTAAGTAACTGCAGAAGCATCAATATCAACAGCAGTTACAGATTGAAGGCTACCCTCCTTTTCTGTTGCAATAGTATAAGCACCATACCCGGCTCCGCAAGCCATATCAAGCACAGCACCTTCAGTAATAAAAGAAGCAGCAAACTTATAACGATCCATATGCAGCTTTACGGTTTCGGCCGACCATTGCTGCAATTGATCCATTTCATCCGGTACAATCCGCTCAAGAGAATGCAAGTCCATTCATTTTTATTTTAAAAATAGGTAAAGAAACTTTTACCTTGAACGCAGATTAAAAAAACAACCTGCACATTGTAACTTTGGCCACTTCATGAAAAGAACAAACATACTGCTTCTCTTTGCACTTCTTATTCTTGTTTATTGCTGTGCCATTAATGTTGATGTAATGGATGCCGATGCATCGCAGTATGCGGCCATGAGCAGGGAAATGAAAGAAAGCGGCAGCTATCTGCAAGTATATGAGCAGGGAAAAGATTATTTAGATAAACCTCCTTTTTTATTTTGGGTGAGCAGTGTTTCAATGCTGGTATTTGGAGAGAATAATTTCAGCTTTAAGTTCCCATCTATCCTCTTTGCTATCATCGCCATTTTTGCAACCTATCGTTTTGCAAAGTTATTTTATGATCATGCCGTTGCTCTACTTGCTGCCATTGTACTGGCAAGTTGCCAGGCATTTTTTTTAATCACAAATGATATTCGTACCGATACCATTTTAATGAGCTGGGTCATCATTGCATTGTGGCAACTGGCTGTATGGATGCAATCAAACAAGCCCATTCATTTTATATTTGGCTGTGCTGCTATTGGTGCAGGTATGGTTACCAAAGGTCCTATTGCTTTGTTTGTTCCAATCTTCGCTTTTGGAAGTCACTTTATTCTGCAACGGAAATTCAACTACCTCTTTAAACCTGTTTATCTCTCAGGCTTATTGGTGATAGCAGTTGTGTTGATTCCCATGAGCATTGGATTATATCAACAGTTTGATCTGCATCCGGAGAAAACAGTCAATGGATTAAAAAAGGTATCTGGTTTAAAATTCTTTTACTGGACACAAAGCTTTGGCCGTATCACCGGTGAAAATGCATGGAACAACCATGCACCTTTCAGTTTCCTGTTTGAAAATTTATTGTGGGGCATGTTACCATGGACTTCATTTTTTGTTACAGGCTTCCTGCATGATCTTGTGCAGATCATCCGTAAGAAATTACATGTTGCAGCCAACGAAGAATTCATCACAACAGGAGGATTTGTTTTGACTTATTGCTCCTTAGCCATTTCAAAATATCAACTGCCACACTATATCTATGTGGTATTACCGTTGATTGCTATCAGTACAGCAAAGATGATTTATGCAATTTTTTGGCAGAACAAATTTCCGGCACTGAAAAAAATCATCATTCCTGTTCAATGGATTGTTGCTGCTGTATTGCTGATTGCACCTGTTTTGATTTTGATCTATGCATTCCCTGCAAAAACAATCTGGCCATGGTTAATCCCTGTTGGTGCAGGTATTATTTTCTTAATCTTACTATTGAATAAAAGGGTATCACAAAAACTATTTAGCATTTCCGTTGCAATGATCATTGGTTTGAATTTGTTTTTATCGCTTTGGTTTTATCCCAATGTATTGCAATACCAGGCAGGAAGTGCAGCAGGCAGATATATCACCGAACAAAAAATTGATCGGGAAAAGTTTTTTATGTTCCGTATTACAGGAATTGGAGAATCCATTCACTTTTACAGCCGGCGAATTGTAAAAGCGGTTGATCGTATTGATTCACTTCCATCAGGAACATACGTGCTTACTATGGATGAAGGTTTACAACAAATCAAAACAAGTGGACGAATATTTGTAATCGTTAAACAGGGAAAGGATTATCATGTAACTGCATTAACAAGTAAATTTCTACATTACAAAACAAGGGATGAGCAGGGAAATAATTATTATATCGTAAAGTTGAAGTAGTAAGTCCAGAGTATTTCAACCTGCATATCTGAAGAGGAATTGCTTCTCTTTGATTGAGATCACAAACCGTTTGGCCCTTATCAATTCGCCATCCAGTTGGGCAGGTAATTCCTTATCACATTCAATTACAAATTCTGTCCCGGTTATGTGTTGTACAAAAGGAAGATGCAGATGCTTCCCTTTCTCAATTTTAGGCAGATAGAAAAAACGTTTCACAATATTCAATGGCTTTACCAGAACAAGATCGAGCAGCCCATCATTTACTTTCGCCTTTGGAGAAACATGAAAACCACCTCCTGTTCTGGATGAATTGTTGATCATCACCAATAAATACTTTTCATCTGCATGAAACTGATCTGCTGAAATTTTAAAGGATGATTCTATGAAAGAAAGGATTTCTTTCAACACTACAAGATAATATCCAATATGTCCGCCAACCACCCGGATTGCTTTCATCGATTCCAATACTTCACCATCAAATCCAATCCCAACTCCATTGATGTACAATAGATCATTGCAAACAGCTGCATCAACCGGTTGTGGATTTGATTGCAATACGATCTCGAATTGTTCTTCTGTTGAACAATCGCCATAAAGCTTCCATGCAAAATCATTTCCCGTTCCACCTTTGAAAATAGCTAATGGAAGTTGAATGGGTGGATAGTGATTAATAAAATAATTCACCGTTCCATCGCCACCAAT
>JANMOR010000228.1:0-3456 GCA_031369435.1 Chitinophagaceae bacterium | reverse complement strand
CCAGCGTGGGTTTTAATTTGTGTGGGTGGTGTGGGCCGGGATCGAACCGGCGACACAAGGATTTTCAGTCCTTTGCTCTACCGACTGAGCTACCGCACCGTTCCTGAAACACATCCGCTCCGGTAAGTGGAAGCTACCATTGCTTTTGTGCTTCGGGGTTGCAAATATAGAGGTATAACACTAAAATCTGAAATCAAATCTCAATAATAATACCATTGAAACCCCTTGTATTTCTTACAGCTTATAGCCAACAGCTATGAGCTTTTTCTTTACATCCCAAACTCACTCAAAAACTTAATGCGCATGATCTTGAGCTGTTCCCAGCTGTAGCTGCCTTCTTCCAGTTCCTGTTGGGCAATCTTGAGGTCGCTGGTAGTACAGCTTTTAAAATAATCAATGATCTCTTCCTGCTCATATTCATCGAGCCATTCATCTATGGCATAATCAAGCCGCAGTTTAGTTCCACTGGCAGCAATGGTTTCCATCTCTTCCAGCATTTCTTCCATTTGCCAGCCTTTGTTTTTAGCAATGGTCTCCAAAGGAATCCGCTTGTCAACATTTTGTATGAGGAAAACCTTATTACCGCTTTTATTCACCACGCTCTTCATCACAAACTCATCGGGCTTTTCAATGTCGTTTTCTTCTACATACTTCGATATGATCTCAACAAAAGGTTTGCCATAACGGATCGCTTTCCCTTTACTCACTCCCTGGCATTTTTCCAGCTCTTCCAGTGTAGTGGGATAAATGGTGGCCATATCATGCAAAGAATTCTCCAGAAAGATCACAAACGGAGGCAACCCTTTTTTCTTGGCTTCTTTTTGACGAAGATCCTTCAGCATATCAAACAACTTGTCATCTGCTGCTGCACCTGTATTACCTGCATCACTTCCTTCATCATCATCAGCATTAGCTTCTTCATATAAATTATTCAGAACAATCTTAAATGACTTCGGCTTCTTCAAAAATGCTTCACCTTCTTTGGTCATTTTCAGCAAGCCATATTCTTCAATATCTTTTTGAATCAACCCGTTCAACAACAGTTGACGAATGAGTGAATTCCAGAAATGAATATCTCTTGCTTTGCCGCTTCCAAACTCTGGTATTTGATCATGACGGTACATCTGTATCTGCGGCGTTAATCTGCCGGTAATAACAGGTATTACATATTCAGCAGCAAAACGTCCATCCAGGGCTTTCACTGTTTTCAATACAATCACTGTTTCATCTTTTGCTTCAATCTTATCTTTTGGATGTAAACAGTTATCACAGTTGCCGCAGTTTTCGTTTTGATAGGTTTCACCAAAATAATGCAGCAATATTTTTCTGCGGCAAACAGAACTTTCAGCAAACGCAACCGTTTCCTGTATCATCTGTGCAGTTACTTCACGTTCACTCAATGGTTTATCACGCATCAAATGTTCAAGCTTGCTTACATCTTTATGTGAATAGTAAAGAATACATTTCCCTTCCATTCCATCTCTGCCTGCCCTGCCTGTTTCCTGGTAATAATTTTCAATGCTCTTGGGTATGTTATAGTGTATCACAAAACGGATATCAGGTTTGTCAATCCCCATCCCAAACGCAATGGTAGCAACAATTACCTGCACATCTTCATTCAAAAACTTGTCCTGCTTACCGGCTCTTACCTTGCCATCAAATCCTGCATGATAAGCTACGGCTTTAATGCCATTGGCCATCAGCATATCAGCCAGCTCTTCCGTTGTTTTGCGGTTGAGTGTATAAATAATGCCGCTCTTGCCTTTGTTTTGTGAAATGAATTTTACAATACTTTTTACTGCCTGGTCTTTATTGATCTTTGGTTGAATTTCATAATACAGGTTACCCCGGTTGAAAGAAGAAATAAAAATTTCAGCATTTCTTAATCCGAGATTCTTAACTATATCACTCTGTACTTTAGGCGTTGCTGTGGCAGTTAATGCAATAATGGGAATGTTAGGATTGATCTGATCCATCATTTCTTTCAGTCTTCTGTATTCCGGACGGAAATCATGACCCCACTCACTGATACAATGTGCTTCATCAACAGCAAAGAAGGAGATATTAAGATCGCTGAAGAATTCAAGATTCTCCTGCTTGGTTAATGTTTCAGGAGCAACGTACAGCATTTTGGTTTTGCCTGCCAGCAAATCATCATGCACTTCTTTGGTTTCTTTTTTTGTTAAGGTTGAATTGAGAAAGTGGGCCACATCATCTTTGCTGCTGTAACTGCGTACAAGGTCAACCTGATTTTTCATCAATGCAATCAACGGGCTCACAATAATAGCAACGCCTTCCATCACCAATGCCGGTAATTGATAACACAAACTTTTACCGCCACCTGTTGGCATGATCACAAATGTATCCTTACCATTCAGCAGGTTATTGATCACAGGTTCCTGTGTTCCTTTAAAAGCATCAAATCCAAATTGTTCACTTAATGCGGCGTAAATGTCAACGCTGTGAGCCTTGTCATGACTTGTTTTGCCGTTCGTTTTTTTGGTTGCTTTTGCTGCTGTTTCTTTAACTTTCGTTGAAGTTTTGCTTTCGCCCTGCGGGACTTTTTTCTTAACTGTAGTCATCACTTTTTTTCTTTCTCTCTTTGGATTTACAAACTGGACTTTCTCAGCTGGCAGTTGAATGTTTTCGCACTGATTGTGCTCTTTTTTAAGGGACACGAAGTTACTTAAACTGAGCCACCTTCTTTCTTCAATTAATGGAATATTTTGCCAAAAAAGGCCATTATATGAGAAGATAAGCCAATTTCACGGGAATGTTTTTATAAAATTTACACATAAAACCATGGGCAGGGGCCTGTTTTAGTAATTGATCCTTCTTAGTCTTTTCTGTTCTGCTTATTTAAAGTAGGTTTGCCCCGCCAATGAAAGAATTGAACCATATCAATCCAAAAGAGATTGCACAACGAACAATAGCTTTAGAAGCAGGGGCAGTGGAAGAACTTGCAGCCCTGCTCACCGATGATTTTAATACAATATGTACCACTGTTATTGAAGCAAAGGGCCGGCTGATTGTAAGTGGTATCGGCAAAAGCGCTGTAATTGCACAAAAAATTGTAGCTACTTTAAATTCAACAGGCACTCCTGCCATGTTTTTGCATGCAGCTGATGCTATTCATGGCGACCTGGGTATGATCCTGAATTATGATGTGGTGATGATCATCAGCAAAAGCGGCGAAAGTCCTGAGATCAAAGTGTTGGCACAACTCATCAAAAGTTTTGGTAACCCCTTAATTGGCATGGTTGGAAATGTTGATTCTTACCTGGCTAAACAAAGTGATTTTATTTTAAACACCACTGTAAGCCAGGAAGCATGCCCCAACAATCTGGCACCCACCAGCAGCACAACCGCACAAATGGTGATGGGCGATGCACTGGCAGTTGCGCTGATGGAGTTGCGTGGATTTAAAAGCAGTGATTTTGCAAAATTTCATCCAGG
>JANMOR010000223.1:0-1978 GCA_031369435.1 Chitinophagaceae bacterium | reverse complement strand
GTACGGAAAGAATTATTGATACCCATTTTTTGTGCTGTGTTTTTAGTTGAAAATCTGAGTGTGGTTCTACAGGTTGGATACTTTAAATACAGCAGAAGAAAATATGGTGAAGGCAGAAGGATCTTTTTAATGAGCCCTTTGCATCATCATTATCAAAAACTCGGATTTCATGAGAGTAAGATCGTAACACGATTTTGGATTGTAACCATCCTTTGTGTTGTGTTTGCGATTGTAACATTGAAGGTCCGGTAAAGAGGTTATTGAAAGACCACCTAGGTTTTCAAAAATCCAAACCCAACTGATCCTTTGTAAAACTAAAAGAGAACCACCTGTGTAACACCTCTGAATCCAGTACTAACCCATACTTATGAAGAGCCTTTTTTTATTTTTTATAAAAGAATAAAAGAAAGTTCAACAAAAACCAAAAAAGAAAATGTTACCGGTTCCAGTTACCGGTAACCAGTAGCTGACAACTGGAAACTTGAATAAACATGGCACACAAATGCTACATACTGGGAGGCGGCGAAAGTGGAACAGGCGCCGCTATACTTGCAAAAAAGCAGGGGTATGAAGTATTTGTAAGCGATGCAGCTCCGGTTAAAAATATATACAAAGAGGAGTTGAATGATTTTGGAATTGAGTTTGAAGAAAGCATGCACACCGAAGAAAAAATATTGAGTGCAGATGAAATTGTAAAAAGCCCCGGCATTCCTGACAAAAGTGATATGATGAAAAAGATCCGCAGAAAAGGAATACAGGTGATCAGTGAAATTGAACTGGCCTGGCGCTTCAAAGGCAACAGTAAAATTGTAGGTATAACAGGAAGCAATGGTAAACAACAACTACTGCTTTAACCTATCATATCTGCAAACATGCAGGATTGGATTGTGCAATGGTTGGCAACATCGGTATCAGTATTGCCAAACAGGTAGCACTTGATCCCAAAGAAATTTATATAGCTGAGATCAGCAGTTTTCAACTGGATGACATCAAAAACTTCCGTGCAGAAATTGCTATCCTCACCAATATCACAGAAGATCATTTAGACAGGTATGAATACAGGTTTGAAAATTATATCAACGCAAAATTTAAGATCATACAAAATCAAACAAAAGACGATTATTTCATTTACTGTCCCGATGATCCAATAACAGCCAAATATCTCAAAAAACTTACTATCCATTCAAACCCATTACCATTCACCATGAAACAGGAACCACAAAAAGGTGCTTTTATCAAAGACGGCAAGATGACTGTTGCCGTTAACGATGATAAAGTTACCATGAGCGTAGACGATTTTAAGATTAAAGGAAAGCACAACCAGTACAACACCATGGCAGCAGGTATTGCAGCGGCTACATTAGGTATCCGCAAAGAAAAAATAAGAGAAGCCGTTACCACTTTTGAAAGCCTCGAACATCGAATGGAAATGGTAGCGATGGTTAAAGGAGTGGAATATATCAATGATAGTAAGGCAACCAATATTAATTCTACCTGGTATGCTTTGGAAAGTATGACAAGACCAACCATTCTTATTCTTGGTGGTGTGGACAAAGGAAATGATTATGAAGTATTGAAGGAACTGGTGAGAGAAAAAGTAAAAGCCATTGTTTGTTTAGGAATGGATAACAGAAAAATTCATGAGGCTTTTGGAGATTTTGTTTCCTTGCTGGTGAATACAACCAGTGCACTCGATGCAGTAAAAGCAGCATATCATTTTGCAGAGAAAGGCGATGCCGTTTTGTTAAGCCCGGCCTGTGCAAGTTTTGATCTGTTTAAAAATTATGAAGACAGGGGCGATCAGTTTAAAAAAGCAGTAAGAGAGTTATAAATAGAAGTACGAGGTAGGATGTACGATGTACGCCACGCTCCGTCTGACGCCTTCGTCTGACGGAATGAAGAAAGTAAAAAAAAATGAGTTATATCAACAACATAACATCAAAGTTTCCTCCACTGGGGTTAAAGGAAAAAACGCAGG
>JANMOR010000216.1:0-3415 GCA_031369435.1 Chitinophagaceae bacterium | reverse complement strand
GTACAAGCATTGGATTGTCTTCAAAGCAAAGGATACAAATTCGTACAGATCAAAGGGCTTACAATGGATAAGCATTACGATTATGTAGAACCGCACTATCTTGTTTTAGTACCAATGAAGGAGTTACCTGCAGATCCTATAAAAAGAGATATCTATGAACCCATAAAAAGCGAATTGCTTTACCAATGGGCATCAGAAGTAAATGAATATCCTGAAATAGTAATCGCAAATTATCTATCTAACTAACCATGGCTACATATTCATTAAAAACCGTACAGAAAATTCCTGTTGACCTGGATACCGCATGGGAGTTTTTTTCAAACCCTGCCAACTTGCAGGCCATTACACCTTCCAATCTTGGCTTTCAAATTCTTTCCAAACATCATGGTTCAGTAATGTATCCAGGGCAGTTGATCGAGTATAAAGTAAAACCAATTCTTGGTATTCCCATTTACTGGATGACAGAAATTACTCATGTGCAGGACAAAGCATATTTTATTGATGAACAACGTTTCGGGCCTTATCAACTCTGGCATCATCAGCATCATTTTAAATTGATTGATGGGGGAGTGGAGATGACTGATATTGTGCATTACCGGAATCCATTTGGTTTTTTAGGAACCATTGCAAATACATTATTTGTAAAAGCTCAATTGAAGCGAATTTTTGAATACAGAATTAAAGTGGTGGAAGAAATGTTTGGCAAATGGCCAATAACTCAGACTTGCCAAATAGAATTTAATAAAGCAGCCTGATGGTTGCTTTTCTTTTTTTAAATTGCCTGGTGATTAAATGGCTGCACCACCATTTCACTTACCACAGCACTGGTTGGTTGCTGACATAAAAACCAGATCGCTTTTGCTGCTTCTTCTGCCATCACCATTTTTTCTCGTTGTACACGCAGGTCAATGGTATCCCAGAAAGGCGTATCAACACCACCTAAAAATAAATTCGTGATACGTATCTCTGTACGCTTTACTTCTTCACGGATGCATTGCATCATTCCAACCAATCCATATTTGGAAGCACTGTAAGCAGCAGCACCAAGCATGGGTACTTTACCTAATACGCCCGGTATATTAATGATGAGTCCTTTTTTCTGTTCTTTCATTTTTGGAAGAAAAGACTTCAACAGCAAAAAAGGACCGTATAAATTATAGTTGAGTGAACGTAGAAAATCTGTTTCAGTTAAATCATCAGATGATTTGACAATACCAATTCCAGCTGCATTAATAATTACATCAATGGAATCATATTGAGAAAAGAATTGATCTTTTAAGTTCGATACTTCTTCCGGTTTACTGATATCCAATGCAAATATTTTTGGTACCGGAAGCTGTAATTCTGTTGCTAAAGAAGAGAGTTTTTCACTGTTCCTTCCTGCCAGGAATAAATTGGCACCGGTTCCTGCAAGGAGCTTTGCAGTTTTACTTCCAATACCACCTGTTGCGCCAACAATTAATATATTCTTGTTTTTTACTGATTCCATGAAATTGTTTCTTACATAACAATGATCTATCAATTTTGTTGAAAGCAGTATGGCAGATATCATTATAATTTTTTAGTGGCGCTACTTTATATTTCGGCAACTGTATGCCCAGTAAATTAAAACAGGATGTATCACAATCAATCTAACCCATGCAATCAACGGACTTACACATAAGGCATCACTTACACATCCGTTCATTTGTATAAAATAAATATGGGCCGGAATAAATGCAATCAGCAATATAATAATTCCAAAGCAGGCCATTCTCCTGGTTACAGGAAATAATACAAGCAACCCCAACAACAATTCAACAATTCCACTTGCATAATTGATGAATGTATGTGCAGGTAAATATGTTGGTATCATACCCAGATAAAATTCAGGGTGCCAGAAATGATTGATGCCGCCAAGAATATATACTGCAGCTAAAAGATAAACCAGGATTTTTTTCATGCTGTTGTTTTGGGAACTGGCTGTTGATGGTTTACTAGACGTTCAATCATACCATTAAAAATAAAGTAGTGAAATGGAAGTACACTGTACCAATACAATCTTCCCCAGATTCCTTTTGGACGGAAAGTTGCCACCTGCCTTATTTGTAATTTATTTTTCAGTTTCATAATTCTGAATTCAAGCCATGCTTCACCAGGTAATTTCATTTCAGCATACAGCAATAAACGTTTTTGTTCTTTGTTAGCAACCAGCACCCGCCAAAAATCCAACGCATCACCATGAGCAATGGTATTGCTGTTTGTTCTTCCACGACGTAAGCCAACACCGCCAACCAATTTATCTAAAAAGCCTCTTAAACGCCACAAACTGTTTCCATAGTACCAACCTGTACCTCCACCAATACTCCAGATGTTGTTTAAAACATTTGTTACCTGTTCGGGACTTATTTCATATTGTTTCACATCTTTGTAACATCCAAATTCAGGCACCTGCAAATAGTTCATCAGCTCTAATTTTGTATGGCTGCTGCTGAAGGCATCTTTCCAGCTACTGATCACCATGTTCTGTTCAATTTTTTCAAATGCCAATGATACCGCTTCTTTATAGGTGAATGGATGGATATTCAGATCCTTTTCAAGTGTACCCGGACGGCAAATGACATTCACCTTCATACTATTCACCAGGTTTACTGCTAATGGATAAGAGGTGGATGTAATAAAATATAACCAGTAAGAAGAAATACGTGGTGTCATAAATGGCAAGGTATAAATGCGTCGTTTCAATCCTCTTACTTCAGCAAATTGCAACAGCATTTCTTTATAAGTCAACACTTCAGGCCCGCCAATATCAAAATCCTGGTTATATGTTTTTTCATTCAGCATTACACCTGTGAGGTATTGTAATACATTCCGAACTGCAATTGGCTGGCATTTAGTATTGAGCCATTGAGGTGTAATCATAAAGGGAAGTTTTTCCGTTAAATCACGAATAATTTCAAAGGATGCACTTCCTGAACCAACAATAATACCTGCACGAAGAATGGTAACAGGAATGGCTTCCGATTTTAGAATTTTTTCAACTGCCAGTCGGGAAGAAAGATGATCAGATAACTTTATTTCATTGACAATACCGGCGAGATAAATAATTTGTTTTGTTGCCGTAGCTCCAATTAAGCGATTGAAATTTTCTGCACATTGCTGTTCATCTTTTTCAAACTTGCCTGCTGCGCCGGTTAACGAATGAATGAGATAAAAGGCAGTATCAATTTCCACAGGTAATGATACGCTGCCGGGATTTAAAAAATCAATTTCTATAATATGAATATGCGAATGTTTATTATCATCTTCAAAACGTTCCTTATTTCTTACACAGCAGTATAACTGATGCTGTTCCTGCAGCAACACCTGTATGAGGCGTTGACCAATGTATCCGTTCGCACCTGTAATAAGAATATTCATGTATTATCGTTTGCTG
>JANMOR010000214.1:0-2912 GCA_031369435.1 Chitinophagaceae bacterium | reverse complement strand
AAAATCATAATAGTATTTCAACTCTTTACAAAGCATGCATAAAATTTCACGACGCATGCTATCATACATCGATTCAAGATCCTGGAAATGACAAAGCATTTCCAGCGCATCCCTTGAACTTTCCAACCTGTTAAATGAGTTAAGTTGTATATTGAACCCTGTTCCGGTATCTGTGCTAAGGGCAATAATATCAACCGGCAAGCGGTTTTTCTGAATTTGCTGTTTTACATGTTTCAATACATGCACATAAGATTTACCAACAATGCCTTCTATCCGTAAAAAGTTATACGGCTCCAGATCATAGGTCAATGGTGACTTGATAAAATCATCCGATGCATTGTATTGAATGGCATGATAAGAAAGATTCCGTTTGGCGTCATTCAACAAGGTTCTTCTGTAATCCCAACTTAAATAAAGCGGCTGTGCACCACTGTTCACGAGATAGTAATAAGGAATGGCTTTGTGCGACAGCGGTACATCCCATAACATACTTGGTGTTATGCGGAGAGAAGTATCGTCTTTACTGTTGTTGCCTGATATGGTTGGTAAAAAGAATTGACCGATCAACAAAACCAAACGCCTGAATAAACTTTTCAATTCACCCACCATGCCTTGCTGATCAAACAAAGGCGAATAAATAAAGTAGTGCCTGTAGGGAAGTATTCCACTGGTAACAGTTGGTATCGCTTCGCCCAATAATAAATGCCGGGGAAACAAATCACTGTCAGGACAACAGGTGCTCAACACATGGGTTCCTGCTCTTCTAAATTCCTGGTAAGCCAGCAACAGATCACTGAACAGATCATAATGATATTGCAGATGCATCAACTGGTTGAGATTAACTGTTCCATTGTACAGATAATTAAACTTAGCCGATAACCCTGTGAAAGGGTTGCTTGCATAATCAGTTGCTACAACTGTTCCAAAAACTGTATAAATATTTTTTAAAGTAGTTTCAACTGCATCAATAAATGGTTTATCAAGACGCTTGAAGTATGCTTCAAAAATATCCTGGCTGTGCACAGGTGAAGTATTGGGTACATCCCATCGTTTCATCCGCAGTTCAGGCAAAGTGGTATAAGTATTTACGCCAAAACTTCCGCCTGTTGCACCCATCAGCAGTTTAGCATCTTCAATGGTAACAGCCATCGGCAAAAATGAAACCGTTACATTAATACCTTTATCATCGCAGGAATTGGGATCACAGTTTTTATTGTCCTCTTCTTTCAACTCGACAAATAACAGGATCACTTTATCTTTTAAAAAATCTTCATCAATATCTTCCAGGTCAGAGTCAACCGCAGGTTGCTTCAGTTCCCACACATCCATGGCAATTTTATTACCGCCACCATCGAGTTTGTAAAATTTCTCATACACACGGGCAGTATCAACGTTGTATTTTTTATACTGTGTATATACTTTCCCTTTTGTATCAAGGGAAATGAGATAACCCTCCGATGTTACACCGCAACCTTTTGTAATAGTAACCTGTGTCTTTGCATTGTTGATCTGCAGATGCAATCCGCATACAATACCAATCCCAATAAGGTTGGTACGTGTCATTCGGTTTTGCTCATCGAGATAACCAAACAACTGGTTCAGATCTTCTGATGTGAGCAACTGATCAGCAACGAACTTCGGAAACTCAACTTGTACCGGAAGCATATGATAAGGTTTTATGGTTCTCCTGCCAACCGCAGGAAATGATTAAATAATTGTGTTATCTAGAAATACCCTGTTACTGTCATCGCCATCAATACAATCATGCAATCTCGCTTCAGGATATACACTCTTCAATTGTTCAAATACCAGTAACAACGCTTTTAATTTTGTATGTAATGCCACTGCATCTGGTTCAGGCTTTGCCAATTCTGCCAGCCAATCACAATACAGTTTTTCAAACTCTTCTAATTGTTCATTTGACACCCAACAGATCTTCACACCGAGATGTGCAGGTATTTCCAGGCGAATGGTTTGTTCTGCAAAACGCCTGAACTCAATGCCACTATTAGCAATTCCTGTTTCGCCACTTAATACAACTGTTAATCGAAAAGAATAAGGATCTTCATCGCCACATAAACTGCAATCATCAGGAATACAGATTGACAAGAGTGGATCGCCTTGTGGGAAATTCGGAAGTGATGGAACATTACGAGGACGCAGTAACATATGCTCCACCACATATACTTTATCTGCAGCAATTAATTTTTTACCAAATGCAATGATCTCATCTCTTGCTGCTTCGGCTGCAGCTTTTGTTGCGAATGCCTGTTTTCGGGTAGCAATGATTTCACCTGTTTCATCTGTAAGGTTCAGCACCCATTTTTTAATTTTCTTAATTTGATAGCGTGCCTCCGTAGTAATGTATTTTTTAACAACAGCTATTTCTGCTCTTGCTTTCTGTTCGCTAATGTCGAGATCAGCATCCGCATATTTGGTACTGCTGCTTAGTTGAATTTTTCCTGCTTCATCTTTTAATCTCCACCTGCGTTCAAATGAAATACCATCTATATCTTTTTCTTCATACAGTTCAAAGAAACCACCAAAAGCATCCATGCCCAACAATCGTTGAATACGTAATTGAAGTCCGGCTATATTTTCATTGCTGCATACATGAGCAGGATCTTTATAATTGATCGCTTTTGCCCTTTTGGCACTCATGAATGGAAAATCTTTTAGGAAGTTGATCTTGTCTTTGATGAGTTTGGCATCGGCAATGGCCTTATTGCTGCTGTATGCATATAACATCAACGCATACTCATTAAAGTTTTCTGCAAATCTTGAGAGCATGTGATCGAGAAAGCGGTTGCGGCGATCGAAAAATACATTCTCTGTTTCAATCAATGCATACAGTGAAGTTTCATCAAGACCATTGTTGAGATCAGTCATTCCTTTCATATCTGCTTCCTGCA
>JANMOR010000155.1:0-1633 GCA_031369435.1 Chitinophagaceae bacterium | reverse complement strand
TCGTAAGTAATTAAATCAAAGAAAGGATTGTTGACGATGTCCATCCAGATATTCTGCGGAATATAATTTTCATGAACCCCAATCACACAATACTTCTGTAAATAGCCATCATCTTCTGCATAACGAAATGCATTGCCACTATGTCTTCCTTCTGCGGGGCGATAATCAGTATGTGCATCGAGGTTAATACAATTGATCTGTGCAATTTGAATTAATTCTGCTTTGAGCAGGCCTTTGGCTGTTCCTTTGATCAATGGATAAGCATTGTTATGTCCGCCACCAATAGCAATAGGTATTTTATTTTTTGAACTGATGAACTTGGCTAATTGTTCTACTTCATCATCAATCATATGAACTGCATGGCGGTAAGCTTCCAGCTTTTCATCATGATTATGTGCATTTTCTTCAATCAATGCTTCTGCATCTGTAAAATCAAAATGCCCCAGTAACAAGACCTCTTCACCTGAAAAGAAATCATTGCTTTGTATGTTAAGAAAAGAAGTAAGAAAAGGGAACCATGCAGTGTCAGTACCTCCAATACCATCGTTTGCTTTTACACCAATGTCTTCAGGAATTCCAAACAATACATATTTCGCTTTTGATTGCTCCAGCGATTGTTCGAGCTGATCTTTATCAGAGATCAATTGAATCCGTTCGCCGAGTTTGGTTTCAAAACGACGGATCTTGGTAAGTGTTAAAACATCTTCCTTATTATAAAAACGAAAACGTTGCATATGGCTTTGTTTGAAGTAGAATGAAGATAGCAGTTTTCATGCAACAGGCAATCAGGAGAAAAATTCGCCGCTGATCATTACCTTATCAATGAGATTAGTGCCAAATGAATAAGGCAGGCTGGCCAATGACGACATGGGTTTGGTGAAAATAAGATTGGCCCTTTTACCAACAGTAATGCTTCCCAATTCATGTTCCAGTTCCATTGCATAAGCCCCGTTAATAGTTGCTGCGTTGATCGCTTCTTCAGGCAACATCTTCATGCCAATACAACTCATTGTTATTACCAGGTTCATATTGCCACTTGGTGAGGAGCCGGGATTAAAATCGCTGGCCAGTGCAATAGCAGCACCTGCATCAATCAAAGCCCGGGCGGGTTGAAAGGGCATACGCAGAAAAAAAGCGGCTGTAGGTAATAAAGTTCCGATGGTTGATGATTGTGCAAGATCATTGATATCTTTTTCCGTCATTGTTTCGAGGTGATCAACAGAAAGTGCATTTAACTCAATTGCTTTTTGCAAACCACCTATACTGTTGAGTTGGTTACTGTGTAATTTTGGAGTAAGCCAGTACTGCATGGCAGCTTTACAAATGGTTTCCATCTCCTCAACAGAAAAGAAACCGTTTTCACAAAACACATCTACAAAATCAGCAAGTCCTTCTTCTGCAATCACCGGTAACATTTCGTGAATGATGAGATCAATATAACCCTGGCGATTTTCTTTATACGCTAACGGGTATGTGTGGGCGCCGAGGAATGTTGCCTTTATTGGTATGGGAGAAGTTTCCTTTAATTTCTTAATTACTCTCAGCATTTTCAACTCTGCTTCAACTGACAACCCGTAACCGCTTTTTATTTCAATAGCACCTGTACCCAGTTGAATCACTTCCTGTAAACGGC
>JANMOR010000152.1:0-11215 GCA_031369435.1 Chitinophagaceae bacterium | reverse complement strand
TGAAGGAGTCTTTTTGGTGTTGTATTGCTTGGTTAGCCAATAGGCGGTTGCTTTTTTATCTTTCTGTCTTTTTGCAAGATCAACAGCTTTCAGCATATATTCTGCTTTGTTGTCAGCAGCGGTATCAACATCCATCGCTTTTTCATAATAACTATAAGCCAGTGCTTCACTGCCAGGAGTATAAGAAACAATATCACCAAGTAATTCATAATCTTTGGGAACGATATCTTCCGGTTTTGATTTTTTGAAAAACTCATCAATATTTTTCTTTGCATCTTCAAAATGAATGATAGCAGCCGGCGTGTCTTTATTTACGAGAGATTGGAGACCCAATGATTTATAGCTATACCCTTTTAAACGATAGATACGTGGCTTCACTACATTTGCTCCTACCTTAGTAATCATCGCATCACTCTGGCTGATGGCTTCTGCAAATTTGCTTGAAGCATATTTTAAATCGATCCTGTAATAATCATTCTGCGGATCAGCATCAATGGCGTTGATATAATTATTCAAATAAGTTTCTGCTTTTGCTACATCTCTGAAATACCAGAAAGCATATAATGAATAATAAGCAGGGCCATAATTGGGATCCATCCTGATTGCTTCTTCATACGCAGGAATAAAAAATTCCCTGTTCTTCTGGCTTTCATAAATGAGTCCTTCTTTATGTTTTGCAGCTGCATAGGCAGGATTCAAAGTCAATGCATTTTTAAATGCCAACACGGCATTGCCACCATCCACCAATTTACGGTATGCATCGCCGATAGTTACAAATACTGAAGGATCTTTAAATCCTTTTAATGTAGTTGCTTTCTGCAGCATACTGATGCCATAGTTGGCATCACCTGCTTTGGTGTAAGCATTGGCACGACCCACCGCATGCAACACATCCATATCTTTTGATTTGCTGCTATTCACCGCCATATCAAAATGCGTACGGGCATCAGTTGTTTTGTTTTCAATCAATTCAATTTGACCCATACCAGCCAATAAGATTGGTGAAGCCGGATTACCCTGCAGTGCAGTTTGATAAGTTTGCTTTGCCATTGCAACATCTTCCAATCCAAGATAAGCCTGGCCTAACCAGTAAGCCGCTCCTTCATTTTTAGGATTAGCTGCAAGCAACTTAGTAAATACATCTTTTGCACTGTTGAAGCGCTCATAATACATAAACTTCTTTCCTTCGTCAAGCGACTGTGCAAACACCTGCTGCACAAAAACGATTGCTAAGAATACTAAACTGAGTGATCGTTTCATTTTACTGATTTTTGTTCTTTTAATTTCGTAACCTATTTGCTTCAGGGACGGTAAAAATATTAATTTATTGGTTTAGAGGCTTCACTAATTTCAGCTTGGTTTCTCTCATCATAAAAATCCGCCAGGCCGGCACCAGGTATCCTCTTCTAAAAATCAACTGACCCCTGTCTCCGTTCATAAAATTCACCATCGCTTTACCCAGGCCTGAATGATTTTCTTTTAAGACGTAATAGATGCCTCTTGTGTAAGGATAATGACTTGTTAAAATATCTTCCTGCCAGGGCTTGATATAAGAACTATCCTTGCAACCGTTACAGGGCAGCCATGCAATCCTTATTTTTTTAAGCATGTTCACCTGTGCAGTATCTTCCGGGTTGCCGATCCAGCTTATACCCACAAAGCCAATGTAGCCCTGGTTTTCAGCTATATACTTCACTACTTCCCAACTGCTTCTGGCAGCTGTAACGTTCTGCGTATTCAGCTGGCCGCCTTTTAAAATACTGTCAATTGCAAAGCGGACAGTACTGGTTGCTTTTACCCCATCAAATACCGGTTTATACGGCATCAAACTTTTACCTTGCAATAGCTGTACCACTTCTTGCTTCTCAAAAACAGAATCCTTTTCACTTCTGTTCACCAGTAGTGCAACCGCATCATATGCAAGGAGCCCGCTCTCAGGATATAATTTCAAAGAATCAGCATAATAATTGGCCTCGCTCTGTGTTATTTTTTTAGTAACAATCACCATTCGGGTGCTGTCGTTGAGCAGATCCTGCCAGCACTCAGATTCTGATTTATAATGGGCAATAATCTTTGCTTTGGGATTGGATGATTCAAAAACACTGATCTGTTCTTCAATAATTGGTTTGAAGGTTTCATCCACACTGATATGAATGGTGCCGCTGCTACCCGTATCTGTTGGCTGTGGCTTTTGTTCTTTACAGGAAGTGAGCACGCATATTATCAGCATCCACAAAATCATCTGTCTTTTCATCCTACTGCTCCTTGTAAGTTTTAATTCCTCTGAAAATGCGGAAGGCCCCGTATATAAAGGCGGCTATACCAAAAATGGTAATTACCTCAGGGGGTGGAAATGAAAGTTCAAGACCAATGTATTTTGATGCTGTCAAAACTCCTCCCATTACTATATAGACTAAACCCATCACCAAATCAAAAATTGCTTTGACGTTGACGGGGTTACTCTTTTTTCTGAAATCTTCCTGAACCGACATATTCATTTTATAAGGAACGGGCAAGTTAAATAAATTTTATACGGTGGTGAAACTTTTAATAATACCAAATGGATTTATAAATCATTACAATTATTCAGGTATAATACCGACAGACATTGAATATATACGAAATCTATTGAACTCTTAATGTGTCTCGTCGGTATAACAGACTTCAACCCTTCATCACAACTACTCTTCAGCTGCTTTAAACGTTACGGGTTGTGTAAAATAAACGGCTACAGGTTTCCCGTTTTGCTGTCCGGGTTTCCATTTGGGCATTTTACCAATTACACGTACTACTTCTTTATCAAAAACATTTCCTGCACTTTGCATAACAATTACATCTGTTATATCGCCATTGGCATTTACAACAAATCTTACCCGAACGGTTTTACGTTCGCCTGCTTCAAGATCATCGGGTACACGTAACATGCGTTGCAGATATTTCATCCATGCTTCTGTGCCACCTGGAAATTCAGGTTGTACTGATACTGCTGCTGCTTCAAGTATAACAGGTGTTTCAGGTTCAATAAGTTTGGTTGGCTCAGGCGTAATGTTGGTTATTGGTCCGGTTTCGGCCTGAATAAAATTGGCGGCACCAGTTCCTGTTGCAGGTTTGTTGTCAGCACCCGGGTTGTAAATAGTTGTATCGGTTCGGTCGGGAACTGGATTTTCAACTTCATGCTCCACAATTGTTGGAACAAAATCAGGCTTTGTTGCAGGCTGTGCTTCAACAGTTCTTTCTGGTTGTGGTTCATTCTTTTTTTCTTTTTCATGATAGGGTTCAAGATCAACAATAATTGTATCAGAAAACGTAAATACTTCAGCTCCATTATTTTTCTTTGGCTTACTTATTACATAAACACTAATTGAAACCACAAGCAGCAACATCAACCCAACTGCTTTCATTAAATTTTTGGGATAAGCTTTGCGTATGCTGTAAGCTCCGTATTCTTTATTCCTGTTTTCAAACAGGATATCTAAAAAACTGGCTGAGAGAATTTGATTTGAAGTCATGGTTGCAGGTTTTCTATTGAGATGCTTTCATGAGAATAAATCCACAACGTATAAATAAGCAATAAGCTATAAACGAACAATAAAGATTGTGAGATCAAAAGAACCTGAAACTTGAACCTTGAAACTTGAAACTCTCAATTATCTTTGCGGCCATGCGTATTTTAATGGTTTGTTTGGGGAATATTTGCCGCAGTCCTTTGGCAGAAGGTATTCTGCAACACAAAGCATGGAAGGCAGGATTGCAATGGAGTGTGGAAAGTGCAGGAACAGCTGCTTATCATGTTGGCAATCCACCTCATCAGTTAAGTATAAAAGTAGCTAAGATGAACGGGGTTGATATCAGCCGGCAGCGTTCACGGCAGTTTGTTAAAGAAGATTTGCTGCACTATGATTTTATTTATGTGATGGACAGCAGCAATTATATAGATGTAAAACAAATCAGTGGTACATTATGGAACCAAGAGAAAGTTGATCTGCTGTTGAATGAATTATATCCCGGCGAAAACAGGAATGTGCCGGACCCCTGGTATGGAAAAGAAGATGGTTATCATGCAGTTTATAAAATGATTGATGAAGCCTGTGACAGAATAATACAGAAGTACGATGTAAGAAGTACGAAAGTGAATCAAAAAACTAACAACGATATAAATTACTAATTACAAACTGATAAATGGGAAAGGTTAACTCATCATTACCGCAGGGCACAAGAGATTTTGGAGCAGATACCGTTCGCAAACGCAATTATATTTTCAATACGATTAAAACTGTTTTTGAATTATATGGGTTTGAACCATTGGAAACACCTGCCATGGAAAACCTTGATACACTCATGGGAAAGTATGGAGAAGAAGGTGACAAGTTAATTTTTAAAATTCTGAATAATGGATTGGATAATCCGGCAAAGCTTCAACAAGCCAAAGAAGCATTTGAAAAAGTTTTGACCGGAAAAAATACGAGCAGCATTACTGAACGTGCATTAAAATATGATCTTACTATTCCGTTTGCACGTTATGTAGCAATGAATCATCATCAACTCACTATGCCGTTCAAGCGTTATCAAATACAACCGGTATGGAGGGCTGATCGTCCGCAAAAGGGCCGCTACCGTGAGTTTTATCAATGTGATGCCGATGTGGTGGGCAGCGATTCTTTATTAAACGAAGTAGAACTTGCAACTATTTACGCTACTGTTTTTGAAAAGCTGGGCATTGATGTTACAATAAAAATCAACAGCAGAAAAATATTAGCGGCATTAGCTGAAGTTAGTGGCGGTGCAGAAAAAATGATGAGCATTACCATTGCAATTGATAAGCTTGATAAAGTTGGTATTGAAAAAGTAAAAGAAGAATTGACGCAGCATGGATTGAATGCAGAACAATTGTCTATCATCGAAAAATATTTACTCATCGGTGGAGGCAATGATGAAAAAATACAACAGATCAAATCATTGCTTGGCAAAACAGAAACAGGTAAAAAAGGAATTGAAGAACTTGAATCAGTTTTATCAGCATTCAGCATTCAGCATTCACCCATTAGTATTGATTTCACTCTTGCAAGAGGACTCAACTATTACACCGGGATCATCTTTGAAGTAAAAGCAAACCATGTGCAAATGGGCAGCATTGGTGGTGGCGGTCGTTATGATGACCTCACCGGGTTGTTTGGTGTACCCAATATTCCGGGTGTTGGCATTTCATTTGGTGTTGACAGAATTTATGATGTAATGGAAGAATTAAAATTGTTTCCTGCAACTGTACACACCGGAACAAAACTATTATTCTTCAACTTAGGTGAGGCTGAAAGTAAAAAAGCATTTGAACTGATGCAGCAACTCCGCAACAAAGGAATCAGTTGTGAATTGTTTCATGAGCAGGCAAAATTTGACAAACAATTTAAGTATGCAGAGAAGAAACAGATTCCTTTTATTGTCATCATCGGTACAAAAGAATTGGAGTTGAACAGTTGTACTGTAAAAGAACTTCAAACCGGTGTGCAGGAAACTATTTCAATGGAAGCATTGCTTTCAAAATTTTCCTGATCAAAATCAACAGCATCGTACATTTTTCAAAAACCAACCATTATTTCTTTTTTTGGGTTGTATGGCTGTGAATCTTTATTTTTGCCACCCTAAAAAATTTCAGTTGGTGAGGTGGATGAGTGGCTGAAATCAGTAGTTTGCTAAACTGCCGTACGGGTAATTCTGTACCGCGGGTTCGAATCCCGCCCTCACCGCTCAACTACGCTGAAGCTTCGTTGAGCAGGCTCTCTTAAAAAAGACCTGCTCAAAGTTTCAGCGTTTTTTTTGTACTTTTCTTTCATGTGGTATGTTTATGTACTAAAGAGTCTGGAAAAGGATTTTACATATATAGGATCTACTAATGACCTAAAGCGAAGATTTAGGGAACATAACGAAGGAGAATGCCAGTCAACAAAACATTATCGCCCGTTTGAGCTATTAATGTATGTTGCATTGCCTGAAGAAAAACAAGCCCGGGAATTAGAAAAATATTTTAAAACCGGTTCAGGTTCAGCAATTCTTAAAAAAAAGATTTCTGAATCGGAATCTATAGTCAACGAAGCCTTGGCGTAGTTGACCCGCCCTCACCGCTCAACTACGCTGAAGCTTCGTTGAGCAGGCTCTCTTAAAAAAGACCTGCTCAAAGTTTCAGCGTTTTTTTTTGCTTTTATCCTAGCCATTCTGTCTAATGATGTTTTCAATTTTAAATTGAAAAATCCAACATTCAAAAACAACTTCCCCTTGTTCCGGCTTTCTTATATACATGAAACATTTATTTCATCTGAACTTATTTTTCCATTCCCCAAAAATCTGTAACTTTCGAGCTATTCACCTTATTTGGAAACAGGATCGATTGATTATATTAAATTCAACCGATTCAACTGTAACCAACCTGTAAAAAAATTACACATGAAACAAAATGTACTTGTTGCTGTTTTACTTCCTTTTTTGTGTTGTATTATTCTTTATTCAGCAATAAAAAATAATCAAACTCTTTTGCTTAGTAAGCAAACGGAAGATCTACAAACTGAACCGGATAAAACAGCTTTTGATAAACGGAGAAATGAGTACATGTTTAACATGGTTAAAGATCCGGTTACCGGAAGAATTCCTGATGGTATCATTGACAAATCGTATCAGCAGGCGTTAATGGCACCCGAAAGAAACAACAGCCTTTCGCCTAATGACAACAATACTTATTTAATTGGAGGCGCATTGAATGCAGGAGGACGTACCCGTACAATTGCATATGACAAACGGTTTAATGGTTCAACCAACAGGGTAATAATGGCAGGTTCTGTTAGCGGTGGTATTTTCCGTTCTTCTGATGGAGGAGGCACATGGACACGTGTAACAAGACCGGGAGAAATTCATAATGTACATTGGATTGTACAGGATACCAGTACAGGTGGAGGAGCAAATCCTGATCGCTGGTATGCAGGCGGGGGCGAACATTGGGGTAATAGTGCAGCAGAAAATGGAGCTGTTTTTATGAGTGAAGCAATGTATCGTTCTACTGACAATGGTCTTACATGGGCTCGTTTGCCACAGGCATTTCCAGGGTCACCAGGCCCTTTCTTGCTGGAAAGGTTTGATCATCCATTTGATTTTGTTCATAAAATTGCTATCAACCCAACCAACAGTCATCTTTATGTAGGATGTCACAGAAGATTGATGCGTTCTACAGATTTTGGAATCACCTGGGAAGTAGTTATGATCGGAACCCAGGCATCAACAGCTGTGTGCGGAACGATGGATGTTGTTGTCACTTCAACAGGAAGAGTCATTGCTGCACAAAATGGTGGTAATCCTGATATTCCATACAGGGGTGTATTTTCATCTACTACAGGTAACAGTGGCAGTTTTACAAGAATAGCTGGCGGACCTAATGGAGCGCCTGATTCTATTCCCGGATGGATGGGAAATTCTTACGATATTATTGATGCCACCCCTCCTATATTTTATAATCCAAGAAGAATTGTTTTAGCATTGGCCCCTTCAAATAATAACATCATGTACGTTGCTTATGAAAATGGGGCTGCAACAGGCAATGATGTTGATCTGTGGCATGTTCTTTTATCCACCAATACATGGACAAACAGAAGTTCTAATATTCCAGACTATGGAGGTCAGTTGGGCACCTTCAGTACACAGGGTGGTTATGATCTTACTTTAACCGTAAAACCAAATGATCCGAATGTTGTCATTCTCGGAGGAGTTAACTTGTTGCGATCAACTGATGGGTTTACAACCCAGGGCAATGTAACCTGGATAGGTGGTTATGGTGATCAAAATGGCAACCCATTCCTCTATCCTAATCATCATCCTGATCAACATGCTAATGCTTTCAGACCTGACAATCCAAGTGAAATGATCTCGGCACATGACGGTGGTCTTTCATTAACAACAAATATTCTTGCATCTACAGTTTCATATAGTATGGTGCCTAATTTTCAAACCTTCCAGTATTATTATGTAGCCATTGATCCGGGAACTGGCAGGAACAACTTTGCAGGTGGATTACAGGATAATGGAACCTGGCTGCGTGACAGAGTTGGCATATTAGGTACTGCTGTTAATGACAGTAATAACCACCGTTTCCTGTTCCCAGCATTTTCTGGTGATGGAGGCTCTGTTGGTTTAGCTGCAAATATCGGTGGCCAGCAATTTATGTATGGCTCTTCGCAATTAGGAACTATACGAAGGGCTTCATTACCAACAATCAATAGCAGTACCCTTATCAGACCTAATGGACTTACCGCCAATTCAGGGGGAGGGTTTGGAGAGTTTGTAACTATTTTTAAATTAGATCCAAGCAATACTGAAGATCTCTACTATGTCAATTTTAATCGCTTGTTCCGTACAACAAGTGCATCAACTGTTACAGCAAGCACATGGACCGAATTAACCGGTGTTGGTAATATAGTTGATCCAACCGGTGATCCCAATAATGGACGTTATATAAGATCGATGGCTTTAACATGGGGGCCATATCAAAGTTCACATGTAATGTATATTGGAACAACAGACGGAAAAATTTTCAGGTTGAATGATCCCCGCAATGCAGCAGGAGCACAGGCTCCTGTTAATATTACAATACCCGGATTACCTGCCGGTGCAAATATTCAGGATATAGCAGTTAATCCTAACAATGATCATGAAATCATGGCTGTTATTTCTAATTATGAGGTTAGTAATGCAAATGTTGTAAGTGTATGGTGGACAAACAATGCCAAATCAAGTGCACCTACATGGGTTAATGCAGAAGGAAGTTTAATTACTGCAGCATCTGCCCGCAGTTGTGCTATTGTTGTAAAGAAAGATGGCAGCAACAATCCTGTTACTGAATATTATGTGGGTACTTCTGTTGGTCTTTTTAGTGTGGTTGATAATACACCTGCAACCCCTCCTGATTTTTCAACCTGGTTCAGGGAAGGCGGTACAACATTAAACTTACCCATTGTACAATCATTGTCCTATCGCCCTGTTGATAATGTGTTGCTGCTTGGTACACATGGAAATGGTATGTACTTTACGTATCTCGGTACGCCAAATTATACTCCAAACCTGCCAACTAGTATCAATGAACCGATACTGAATGATAAGAATTTCATTACTAAGGTTTCTCCTACAATCAGTAATGGAAGGATTGATTATCGGATCGGTAATTTATACAGTGTTAAACGGATAAGTGTTAATCTTTATACTTCAAACGGACAGGAAGTGTTCAGAAGTTCGGGAGGATATCAGAATGGATCTATTGATATGAGTAAACTCAGCAAGGGAACTTATATCCTCAGTATTATCAGTGATGATAAAAAATACAAACATCTTCAAAAGATTATCAGGCAGTAATTGCCCGGAATATTTTAAAGAAGGCCCTGCACAAAATGCAGGGCTTTTCTTTAACAGGGTTTTATATGTACTTCAGTAGAAGACAACATCTAAAAAGAAAACACAAATACCATGTTTAAAAAAATACTTATAGTCGTTTGTTTCTTTACATTTCTTGCATCAGCATCTGCCCAAAAATCCCCGGTTATAAAAATTTATGCATACAGCCAGGCAACATTACCGGGCAAAAAACCATCTGGTAACAAAACAGACACCGATATAAAAAAAGAATCTTACCGGTTGTTTGTTTCGGTAACAGGGAACGAAATAATCAATATCACAGGAGTTTGGATCAACCAGGAATATTATCGATTTACAGTTTCATCTAAGCTAAAGACCCCTGTAAAAATGGAGAAACCTGATGATGGCATTATACTTGTACCCAAAACCAATAACAAAGTGCTTGAATTGATGCTGAAGGGAAAACAGGAGCCTGCACCAAGGCCAGGCACAAAATTGGGTACATTAATGAAAACCAATGCTATAGTTATTTCTTACAGCTGGAAGGGAAAACAATATTTTATAACATCAAAAACCATAAAAGATCTTCCTCCGTTTATAGCTATGTAAGAAAATGGTCAAAAATTTGATTTAGAACTGGAAAAAATTGTTTGACCTCGTAATTTTATTTTTAAATCAATTATCACATGAAAACAAAAAATTTCTTTTTAGCCTTCTTCCTATTAGCAATTTTTTCAGGATGTAACAAAGCAGGTGTAAATTTTTTAATTTCCAATCAGGCCGATTTCAGAGTTGAAAGTTCTTCTCCGCTGAATCTTCCTTTTGAAATGGGAACCCCTGATGTAACCACCAATTCTTCCCAGGAATTTCAGAATAACAATACAGCATCTAATCTCATTAAAGAAGTAAAACTGGAAGAATTAAAATTAACTATCACCAGCCCAAGTGGTAAAACATTCAGCTTTCTGAAATCTGTTCAGATTTTTATTTCAACCAACAGCAGTGATGAAATTGAACTGGCCAGTTTAGATAATATTGCTACAACAGCAACCAGCATTTCCTTAACTACTTCTACTCAAAATTTAGATAAGTATGTAAAAGCAAGCAGTTATAAATTACGTACAAGAGTTGTAACTAAGGAAACATTAACGCAGGCTGTTGACATCAGGGCTGCTATTAAATTCAGAATCAAAGCAAGCCCGCTATAAATTTAATGACAATTTATTTTTAAGCCCCGCAATGCGGGGCTTATGTATTTAAGGAAGATGCTCATAAATAATCGCAGCTCCTTGTCCCACTCCTACGCACATCGTAGCCAACCCGTACTTACTCTTTCTGCGTTTCATTTCATGTAATAAAGTAGTGGAGATGCGTACACCGCTGCATCCAAGCGGATGACCCAATGCAATGGCACCACCATTGACATTTACTTTTTGTATATCTAATTCAAGATCATGCATACAGGCAATACTTTGCGAAGCAAATGCTTCATTCAATTCAACTACATCCAAATCGCTAACGGTAAGGCCTGCACGTTGCAATGCTTTTTTAGTTGCAGGCACAGGACCTATACCCATCACCGAAGGATCAACTCCTGCAACTGCCATTGATTTAATAGTTGCAATGGGCTTGAGATTATATTTCTTCACTGCCTTTTCACTTGCCAGCAACATAGCAGCAGCACCATCATTGATGCCGCTTGAATTACCTGCTGTAACTGTTCCCTCCTTTGCAAATGCAGGTTTTAATTTTGCTAATTGTTCAATGGATGTTGTACGTGGATGTTCATCTGTATCAACGATCACAACTTGTTTTCCTTGTTGTGTTTCTATTG
>JANMOR010000002.1:0-1835 GCA_031369435.1 Chitinophagaceae bacterium | reverse complement strand
TCATCCAAACAAAATTTTCGCCCGATGAATTAATGCAGGAGTTGTTGCACATTGAATCAGGTTTAGGAAGAATCCGCACAGGTAAATACGGGCCACGTACTATTGACCTCGACATACTTTTTTATGATGAGCTCATTTGTCATTCAGCAGTTGTTACACTTCCGCATCCTGCCATACAGGAAAGAAAGTTTGTTTTAATTCCACTGGCTGAACTGTCGCCCCGGAAAATTCACCCGGTTTATAAAAAGTCCATTGCTGTATTATTGCGTGAATGTGCCGACACACTTGAAGTAAAAAAAATATGAGAACTATTTTTCCACAAACTGTACAAATAGATTTTCGTATTTCGCAGCATCACCTAATTTGCCCCTTAACTATTAACCATCGGCTAAAGGCTCAGAGCAATAAATGAATTACCATTTTATCACTATCGAAGGCAATATCGGCGCAGGAAAAACTACGCTGGCTCATTTGCTGAGCAAACATTTCAATGCAAGATTGATACTGGAAGAATTTGCTGACAATCCTTTTCTTCCAAAATTTTATGAAAACCCGCAGCAATTTGCATTTCCATTAGAATTGTTTTTCATGGCCGAGCGATATAAACAATTAAAAGACCTGTTGCATACACAGGATCTGTTTAACTCAATTACCATCTCCGATTATCTCTTCACCAAATGTTTATTGTTTGCCAAAGTAAATTTGCCAACAGATGAATTCCGTTTGTACCAGAGTTTGTTTGATATCATTCATCAGCAATTGGTGCAACCCGATCTGTTGATTTTTCTTCATGCACCGGTTGCTAAATTGCAGCAAAACATCCGCAAAAGAAACCGCAGTTACGAACAAAAGATTGGTGATGATTATCTTTTCAGCATCCAGGAAACCTATACCCAGTATATCAAACAGCATAATATAAAAACATTGTATATCGATACCAGTAATGCTGATTTCCTGGGTAATAAAAAGCATTTGCAAACCGTAATTGAAGCTTTGGAAAAAGATTATGAACAGGGGCAGTATTATCTTACACTTCCATGATGAGTAATGAGTGATCAGTGATCATACTTATCGTACATCATAAATAGATTGTTCTTAGATTTGTTGAGTGACCATTCAACCAGCAACAGATCCGTTTCAAGCCGTTCGCATAAACGAGTTCAGAAATTTTGCTATTGCAAGATTTTTATTCATCATGGGTTTGCGTATGATGGGTACATTGGTTGGCTGGTGGATGTATGAACTCACCAACGATCCTCTTGCATTGGGCATTATTGGTTTGGCCGAAGTGATACCCGCTGTTTCAATGGCTTTGTATGCAGGTCATATAGTTGATAAAAGCGACAGAAGAAATATCGTTATTCGTTCAGTGATTTCATATGGTATATGTGTAGCATTGCTTTTGTTTGTTTCAACAGCTTATTTTAAACTTCAGTTTGGAAAATCAAGCGTTATTCTGCTTATTTATGTCATTATTTTCATCACAGGTATCATTCGTGCATTCAGCGGTCCTTCATTTGGCGCTATCATCTCACAACTTGTACCAAGGAATATATTGCCTAATGCTGTTACATGGAGCCAGGGCACATGGTTATCAGCTTCAGTTACAGGGCATGCACTAGCTGGTTTCTTAATTGCCGGGTTTGGTATTACCGGCACACTTACTGCAATTATTTTATCGATCGCATTAGCATTGTTGATCTTTAATACCATAACACATAAACCTGCACCACCTCAAACTGAAAAGAAAACCTGGGAAAGTGTAAAAGAAGGCATTCGTTTTGTGTTTAAAACAAAAGCAATACTCGGTGCGTTGGTGCTCGATCTGTTTGCTG
>JANMOR010000783.1:0-1655 GCA_031369435.1 Chitinophagaceae bacterium | reverse complement strand
TGTGATATTTGTTTCCATTTTTTGTACCAGTGCCTTATCAACTTTCATATTGTACTTATTGCTTGTAACAGCATTGGTACTGTAGATCCACATGGCAAACAAGGCGAACCAGGTAAAGAATTGCACAACCGCCAGCTGGGCCATGGTTGCAGGCATTTTAAAAATACCGCTGAATGTTTCTTTAGCACCTTCCCAAAATCCTGTTTCTTTATTTAGTCTTTTAAATTCTTCAATGTTTTCCGGGGGAAATTCTTTGGTTGTAAATACCGTGTACATCACAGCTGTTAAAAAAGCAAAGGCTCCGGTATAGAAGGCCCATTTCACTGAAGGCGGAATGGTTCCGTTAGGTGATGTATTGCTGATATGAAACCAGTTTGTAAAAACCCAGGGCAACAATGCTGCAATAACTGAACCTATTCCAATGAAAAAACTTTGCATGGCAAAGCCTGTTGTTCTTTGCTTTGGCGGCAACTTATCGCCAACAAAAGCTCTGAAGGGTTCCATTGAAATATTAATAGAAGCATCCAAAATCCATAACATACCACCTGCAATCCATAAGGCAGATGAATTGGGCATTACAATTAAAGCCAATGTGGCTAACACTGCGCCTATGAAAAAGAAGGGTCTTCTTCTGCCCCAGTATGGATGCCATGTACGATCACTTAAATAACCAATGATGGGTTGCACTAATAAACCTGTAACAGGTGCAGCAATCCATAACAGTGGAATTTCATCTTTATTGGCTCCAAGTGTTTCGAAAATTCTGCTCACATTTGAATTCTGTAATTCAAATCCAAATTGAATTCCGAAAAAACCAAAACTCATATTCCATATTTCACGGAAGCTGAGTTTTTTTTGAGGAACTGTTGTTGAATGATTTGAAGTGATGTTGGTACCTGCAGCCATAGCAATCGGTTGTTTGCAGCTCTTCCTGTTGAGCTGCAGATAAATATTAAATATAAAATGAACAGCCCCTCAGGGTTGGGGTATTAAATAACAAATCCATCTGATAATATGGCACCTTTCTTTACAACTACAATTCCGTCTTTCACTGTATAGAGTGAATGATCGGTGTTGGGCAAATGAGCACCACCATTAATGCGTACATCATTTCCAATACGGCAATTTTTATCAATGATGGCATTTTTAATATAACAACGTTCTCCAATTCCAATCTTGGGAATACCACGTTCTGCAGCATGATTCATTTCTTCTAATGTTTCATAATAGTCACCACCCATAATATAACTGCTCACCACAGTTGTACCATGGCCTATTCTTGTGCGGATACCGATGACACTGTTCTCCAGCCTGCTTGCAAGAATGATGGAGCCTTCTGCAATGATGGTGCGTTCCAATGTTGTGCCGCTGATTTTGGCAGGTGGTAACATCCTTGCTCTTGTAAAAACAGGTTTATCATTATCAAACAAATTGAAATCAGGAATTTCTGCAGTTAACGCAAGATTGGCTTCAAAGAAAGAAAAAATATTTCCAATGTCGGTCCAGTAACCATCGTATTGATGGCTGATCACTTTATACTTTTCAATAGATGCAGGCATAATCTCTTTTCCAAAATCTGTTGCATCTTTATATTCATCCTGCAACAGATCAATGAGCAACCGTTTATTGAAAATATAAATACCCATTGAAGCGAG
>JANMOR010000325.1:0-1912 GCA_031369435.1 Chitinophagaceae bacterium | reverse complement strand
TTTAAAAAAAAGCATTCGGGATTGCAACCAGCAAAGGGGATAAGTACACTTATTAAAAGTAACGCAGCAAAAATGAAAAGGCAGGAGCCGGACGTTCTTCAATAATGAAGATGTTTTCAGAAATGCTGATTGACAATTTAAAACAACAAAAAAGAAACAGATGAAAAGAATTATTGTTCTTGCAGTTATAGCTTTAATGGGGAGCGCTGTAACAGTAAATGCACAGAAGACGGGTCACATTAATACCGGTGAATTACTGAGTGTGATGCCTGAAACAAAAAAGGCACAGGAAAAAATGCAAAAGCTGCAGGATTCTTTGAACATGGTATATGCCGAAATGATTCGTGAGTACAACGAAAAAGACAGCATCATCCGTACTGATTCTGCTAAATGGACACAAGCTAAAAAAGACATTAAGTTCAGCGAGTACCAGAAACTGGCTGAAGAAGTTCAACAATACTCCGGTAAAGCACAACAATGGCTGCAGGCAAAAGAGCAGGAAATTTATGCACCTGTTCAAAAGGCTGCATTAGATGCCATCACTGCTGTTGCAAAAGCAAACGGTTATGTGTATGTGTTTACAAGAGAAGCCTTGCTGGTTGTTCCAACAACAGATGATCTGCTTCCTTTGGTGAAGAAGTTTTTGAAGATACCTGATGTTCCTGCTAAATAATTTTTATAAATAATGATATTGGTATCCTCCCGATTTTTCGGGAGGATTTTTTTGTCCTTACATGTATTACGAAGCTTTTTAAATACACGGTTAATATTTGAGTAAACGCTATTTCCAAAAATAAAGAGCGAAGTAGTAATTTGCAGTTATGCAAAAAGGTCCAATCGGCATATTTGATTCAGGCTATGGTGGATTAACAGTGATGCGTGAAATTGTTCAGCAGTTACCAGCGTATGATTATATCTATTTAGGTGATAATGCACGTGCACCCTATGGTACAAGGAGTTTTGAAACAGTTTACCGTTATACACTTGAATGTGTAGAGTGGTTCTTTCAACAAGGATGCCCATTGGTTATTCTTGCATGTAATACAGCTTCTGCAAAAGCATTAAGAAAAATTCAGCAAAAAGATTTGGAACGATTGAATCCAACCAACAGGATACTTGGTGTTATACGACCAACTGCCGAAGTAATTGGCGAATACAGCAAAACAAAAAAAGTTGGAGTGCTGGCAACAGCAGGCACCGTTCAATCAAATTCCTATGAACTCGAAATCAACAAATTTTATCCTGAGATTAATGTGTTTCAGCAAGCCTGCCCTATGTGGGTTCCTTTGATTGAAAATAATGAACATGAAAGTGAAGGCGCTGATTTTTTTGTAAAGGAATCTGTTGAAGCTTTGCTACAACAATCTGAAAAGATCGATACAGTTCTGCTGGGTTGCACCCATTATCCTTTGATGAGTAAAAAAATACAGCAGCACCTGCCTGCAGATGTTCAATTATTATCACAGGGGAAGATTGTGGCAGAAAGTTTAGCTGATTATTTAAACCGTCATCCAGAAATAGATGCCCGGTTGACCAAAGATGGGAGCAGAAGCTTTTTTACAACGGATTCTGTTGCCGATTTTAATAATCATGCCCGCTTGTTTTATGGGGAAGAAGTGGAAGCAAAACATGCAGAGCTGGATAGCAGACATGATGCCTGCTGAATTTAAGTTGTATGGCTAAGAAGGTAAACGCCAAACGTTTAAGCTTTCAACAATTTTCTTCCTTTAAACACCAGTATTTTGGGCTGTTTCCCCTACCTTTGCCGTCCTTTCACAAACAACGGGAAGTGGTGTTCTCCTTGTGTGATCTGAAATTTCCGGTTTCTCCCCGGTATTTTTAAAGCAGTAAAACAGAAAACAATGCCAGGAAAAAAACGTACATACCAGCCGTCGAAGCGTCGCAGAAAAAC
>JANMOR010000553.1:0-2094 GCA_031369435.1 Chitinophagaceae bacterium | reverse complement strand
GTGTTTTTGTAAACACACCATGCTTCGAACCATCGAAGTTGGTATCGAGCACCCGCATGCCCCCAACCAATACCGTTAGTTCAGGAGCAGTTAATGTTAAGAGTTGTGCTTTATCAATCAGCATTTCTTCGGATGTTGCTGCAGAACGATTCGTATTGAGATAATTCCTGAAACCATCTGCAACCGGTTCAAGCACTGCAAATGATTCTATATCTGTTTGCTCTTGCGAAGCATCAGCACGACCGGGAGTGAAAGGAACTTTCACATTAGCACCTGCATTCTTTGCAGCTTGTTCAATGCCTGCACATCCTGCCAATACAATTAAATCAGCTAATGAAACCTGCTTACTGCTTTGTGCACTGTTAAATTCTTTTTGTATGTCTTCCAATGTATTTAATACTTTACTCAACTGTGCAGGATTATTTACTGCCCAATCTTTTTGCGGTGCCAAACGAATACGTGCACCATTAGCACCACCACGTTTATCAGAACCACGGAAAGTAGAAGCTGATGCCCATGCTGTTGACACCAATTGTGAAACAGTCAATCCTGATGCAAGCACTTTTGCTTTCAGTACAGCAATATCATTTTCGTTGATCAGTTCATGAGTAACAGAAGGGACAGGATCCTGCCAGATCAATTCTTCTGAAGGAACTTCTTTACCGAGATAACGTGTAATAGGTCCCATATCACGGTGTGTAAGTTTATACCATGCACGTGCAAATGCATCTGCAAATTCATCAGGATGTTCGAAGAAGTGCCTGGAGATTTTCTCATATGCAGGATCAAGCCGCATAGCAATATCAGTAGTGAGCATAAATGGTGCATGACGTTTTGATTCATCATGTGCATCAGGTACTAATCCAGCGCCAGCATTATTTTTCGGTTTCCATTGGTGAGCACCTGCCGGGCTCTTAGTCAATTCCCATTCGTAACCAAACAAATTTTCAAAATAATTATTGCTCCATTTAGTTGGTGTGGTTGTCCATGCACCTTCCAAACCACTTGTAATAGTATCTACTCCTTTTCCACTGCCAAATGAATTTTTCCATCCGAGACCTTGCTCTTCAATGGTTGCAGCTTCAGGCTCTTTGCCAACATGGTCGGCTGAAGCAGCTCCATGTGTTTTGCCAAAGCTGTGGCCTCCTGCAATCAATGCTACTGTTTCTTCATCATTCATCGCCATTCGTTTGAAGGTTTCACGAATGTCTGTTGCAGCAGCAATTGGATCAGGGTTGCCATCAGGTCCTTCGGGGTTAACATAAATCAAACCCATTTGTACAGCAGCCAATGGCTTTTCCAAAATACGTGAATGAATTTTTCCATCAGCATCATCATCAGATACAACTACTCCATGTTTTTCTTCAACTCCTGGAGAACCTTGTGCATAACGGATGTCACCACCTAACCATTCTTTTTCAGCACCCCAATAAATATCTTCCTGTGGCTCCCACACATCTGCACGACCACCGGCAAAACCAAATGTTTTGAAGCCCATGGATTCAAGTGCACAGTTACCAGCAAGTATCATTAAATCGGCCCAGGAAATTTTTTTACCGTACTTCTGTTTAACAGGTGATAATAATAAACGGGCCTTATCAAGATTCACATTATCGGGCCAACTGTTTAATGGAGCAAAACGTTGTGTTCCTGCACCGGCACCACCACGACCATCATGAATACGATACGTACCTGCACTATGCCATGCCATCCGAATAAACAAAGGACCGTAATGTCCATAGTCGGCCGGCCACCAATCCTGTGAGGTGGTCATCAAATCGAAAATGTCTTTTTTTACAGCATCGAGATCAAGACTTTCGAACTCCTTTGCGTAATTGAATGTCTCACCCATTGGGTTAGACAAGGAAGAGTTTTGACGGAGGATATTTAGTTTTAACTGGTTAGGCCACCAGTCTTGGTTTCTTGTACCATTACCTGCGCTTGGCTTCGTTGCGCCACTATGAAAGGGGCATTTGCTTTCGCCGTTAACAGTTGTTGTACCGGCTGATTCGTTGATGCTTGATTCCTTCTCCATAAAATAATTGTTTGATGATCTTATAAGGTCTAAAGTAACGATGTATTTTCCAATGATTT
>JANMOR010000525.1:0-1511 GCA_031369435.1 Chitinophagaceae bacterium | reverse complement strand
AAGTTGCAGGGCAATATCAGTGGTGCTATTTCAGGTGCATTGCATATTCACAATGTAGCAAAATATTATGGTGTGCCGGTTGTATTACATACCGATCATGCTTCAAAAAAATGGTTACCGTGGATCAGTGGTTTAATTGATGCCGGTGTTGAGTTCAAAAAAGAAAAAGGGCAACCTCTTTTCAGCTCACACATGCTTGATCTCAGCGAAGAACCATTGGAAGAAAATATTCATACTTCAGTTGAATTTTATAAACGCATGGCACCATTAGGTATGGCTATCGAGATTGAATTAGGTGTTACTGGTGGAGAAGAAGATGGTGTTGATAACAGTGATGTTGAAAATGATAAGTTATATACACAACCTGCACATGTTGCTTATTCATATACTGAGTTAAGTAAAGTAGGAAAACTATTTACTGTTGCTGCTGCGTTTGGAAATGTGCATGGTGTTTATAAATCAGGCAACGTACAGTTAACACCAATCATTTTGCATAACAGCCAGGTGTATATTGAAAAAGAATTAAAGACAGGACCTAAGCCGGTGTTCTTTGTATTCCACGGTGGCAGCGGTTCTCCGCAGCACCAGATCCGTGAAGCAATCAGTTATGGTGCTATTAAAATGAATATTGATACCGATTTACAATGGGCGTTCTGGGAAGGCATTCTCAACAATTATAAAAAGAATGAAGCTTATCTGCAGGGACAATTAGGAAATCCTGAAGGCCCTGACAGCCCCAATAAAAAACAATATGATCCCCGGGTATGGTTGCGTAAAGCGGAGGAATCCTTCATCAAACGTTTAGAAGTTGCTTTTGATGACCTCAACTGTATGAACAGAAATGCATAATTGTTTTTACTTTTAATTGGCTTCAAAACAGATAACGATGGCAAAAAAAGAAGAGGATATTGAAAAAAACCTCACCGGCGATGAACTTCCAATTGAAGATGCACAGCGTTCATCATGGTTTAAACGTGTGCAGAAAGGAATCCTTACTACTACTTCAGAAAAAAAGGAAATCAAAGAAGGGTTATGGACCAAATGCCCTGAATGTAAATACACCTGTACATCACAGGAGCTCAGCGATAACAATTATGTTTGCCCCAAGTGTAATTATCATCACCGCATCGGCAGTTCGGAATATTATGATTTGTTATTTGATGGCGATGAATACACTGAACTGTTTGATAATATCCGCTCCAAAGATTATCTCGGTTTTACCGATCTGAAACCTTACCAGAAACGGTTGGAAGATATCTGGAAAAAAACAGATTTGCATGATTCCATTCGTGTAGCCGTTGGGAAAGTTGATGATAATGATGCTGTGATTTGTTGTATGGATTTTGATTTTATTGGCGGATCATTAGGCAGTGTGATGGGAGAAAAAATTTCACGTGCTGTTGACTATTGCATTGAAAACAAAATGCCCATGCTCATGATCTGCAAAAGTGGTGGTGCCCGTATGATGGAAAGCGCATTTTCATTAATGCAACTGGCAAAAATTTCGGGTA
>JANMOR010000506.1:0-5885 GCA_031369435.1 Chitinophagaceae bacterium | reverse complement strand
CAAATGCAACCATTGGTTTCGGACTGGCGAACTATTATCTGAGTGTGGGAAAAGCCGCAGAGGGAGTAGATCTTCTTGAAAGAGTAAAGGCCATGCCACAATGGGGAAGCTTTGGATATATGGCTGCTGAAATGATACTTGATGAATTAGGTCCTCGCCAGAAGCAGTAACCATCTAAGCGTTGTGCGATTTTTTCAGCAACCCTATTCTTTTTCCAATTTTCTTTAAATACAGGGTAAAAAATTTAAACTGTCCAAATGGAAAACTTACCAGCAGCACCATTAAAGGCCATAGTATAGTAACTAATACTATATATACAGGAACAGCAACCCAGTTCGATTCAATATGGAAAAAAGGCATGATACGTTTACCCACATAACCGGTTAAGCTGCCACCAATGGCAAATGTGCAAAGAATGAGCAGCAGTTGCCAGCCGTTTACTTTCCATTTGTTGCGAAGCTTTTGAAACATGCGTACAAATGTGATGTAAAAACTTTGTTTAACAGCTTGCATTACTGAAAAGTTTTTGAAGTAGTTTTATAAAACGGAGGTGTTGGTCGAATCTTGTTGAATTGTTTGAAACTGTTGAAATTGTAAGTCACAACTAAGTAAAAAATTTTTTTGAAGTGTGGATATTATGTCAGTATCCTCCCCTATTTTTGCAGCCTGTGTACTAAGTATATTCTTCCTAATCACAATAGGTTCCAGAACGTTATGAATCAACCAAAATTAATACTCCGCCGGGCACTCACTCTTTGTTTGGTATTTGTTTCATTATTGATTGCTGATAATTTGTTTGCACAGGATGGAAAAGCTTTGTTCCAGGCCAATTGTGCAAGCTGTCATGCAATTGGGAAAAAACTTACAGGACCAGCACTTGCAGGATTGGAGGGAAGGGGTCCATGGAGTGATCGCAAAAAATTATATGCATGGATACATAATCCAGCAGGTTTTGGAAAGACTGATCCATATGCCGGTGCTTTAATTAAAGAGTATGGAGTTTTGATGACAGCCTTTCCCGGCTTGGGTGAAAAAGAAATTGATGCCATCATTACCTATATAAATACCCCTCTTCCACCGCCTCCACCAGGAGATACAACATCAGAAGAACCAGCTGAAGACAATGCCCTCCTTTTTGGTATTCTTGCTTTAGTACTTGCAGTAATAGCTCTCATCTTATTACAGATTAACAGCAGCCTCCGCAAATTAACTGATGAAAAAGAAGGTGTTCATCGTGGTGAGCCCGTTGCATTCTGGCGTAACAAAGCCTATATGGCAACATTAACCATTGTGTTGTTTATTTTCGCCGGTTATTTCTTTGCACAGGAAGCAATTGGTTTAGGCCGACAAACAAATTATCAACCCGAACAGCCGATTTATTATTCTCATAAAGTACATGCCGGTATCAACCAGGTAAACTGTTTGTATTGCCATGGCAGTGCAATGGAAGGTAAACATGCCAACATACCAAGTGTAAATGTTTGTATGAATTGTCATATGGCCATCAATGAATATAAAGGACCCAAAATGACCCGTGAAGATGGAAGTGAAGTAAACGGTACAGCTGAAATTCAGAAATTATACAAATATGCAGGTTGGGATCCTTCAACCAATAAATATACAACTGCAGGCAAACCTATTGAATGGATCAAGATTCATAGTCTTCCCGATCATGTGTATTTCAACCACTCACAACATACCAAAGCAGGTGGTGTACAATGTCAAACCTGTCATGGTGAAATTCAAAACATGGGCGAGGTATTCCAGTTCAGCAACCTGAGTATGGGCTGGTGTATCAACTGTCACCGTACAACCAATGTGAAGTTTAAAGAAAACGGTTTCTACAGCATGTATGAAAAGTTCCATAATGATATCAAGAATGGTAAGATGGATAGTGTAACTGTAGAAAAGATTGGTGGAACAGAATGTCAGAAATGTCATTATTAAACAATTAGCGAATTAGCAAATATGCTGATGTGCTGATTGGGTATGTAACCCTAAGCCATTAGCAAATTATCAAATTAGCATATTAGCACATTATGAAGAAATATTGGCAAAGTTTCGGGGATCTGAACAACACAAAGGCATACAACGAAGATGCGGAGAATGAGTTTAAAGAAGATCTGCCTTTTGAAATGGATGATACAGGTGCAAAAGCACCCCGCCGTGACTTTTTAAAATATCTCGGGTTCAGCACAGCAGCTGCTACATTAGCTGCCAGTTGTGAAATACCCGTTAGAAAGGCTATTCCTTTTCTTAACAAACCAGCTGATATTGTTCCTGGTGTTTCTAATTATTATGCTACCACTTTTGTATTGGATGGAGATGTTGTTCCTGTATTAGCGAAAGTAAGAGATGGCCGTCCTATAAAGCTGGAAGGAAATGAAATGGGTTTTACAAAAGGCGCTACTTCACAACGTGTACAGGCATCTGTTTTGAGTTTGTATGATACAGCCCGTGTGCGTTTCCCGATGGAAAAGAAAGCCGATGGATTTAAAGAAGCGCCTACGTATGATGCAGTTGATAAAAAAATTGCAGCAGCATTAGCTTCAGCAGGAAGCAAACAAATTGTATTATTAAGTTCTACGATCAACTCACCATCTTTATCCGCAGTCATTGATGAGTTCAAAGCAAAATATCCAACGTTTAAACATGTAACATACGATGCTGTTTCTTACAGCGGTTTGTTGCAAGCGAATGAAGCTTCCTACGGAACAAGGTTCATTCCTTCTTATCATTTTGAAAATGCAAAAGTGATTGTCAGCTTTGCTGCCGATTTCTTAGGCACCTGGCTCAGTCCCGTTGAATTTGCAAAACAATATGCAACAGGAAGAAAGATTGATGAAAAGAATCCAACCATGAGCCGTCACTTTCAGTTTGAAAGTATGTACAGCATGACGGGCGCCAATGCCGATGAACGTTATACGCACAAGCCAAGTGAACTGGGTGCAGTGTTGCTGGCATTGTATGCAAAACTTGGTGGTGCTGTTACTGCTCCCGCCATTACTGACAAACGTTTGGCTACTGGTATTGAAACAGCAGCGAAGGAATTATTGGCAGCAGCGGGCAATGCAGTTGTTGTTTGCGGAAGCAATGATGTGAATGCACAAATTGTAGTGAATGCCATTAATGATAAGATCGGCGCCAATGGTAAAACCATCAACTATGGTACAACGGTGAACTACCGCAAAGGTGTAGATGCAGATATGGAGCAACTGGTTACTGATATGAATACAGGTAATGTTGCTGCCATATTGTTACATGGTTCCAATCCTGTTTATACATATCGTGACAGTAAGAAATTTATTGATGGCTGGAAAAAAGTTGGATTAACCATTTCTTTTAATGAAAGAGAAGATGAAACAACAACAGAAGCGCAATATATTCTTCCTGATCATCATTATTTAGAAAGCTGGGGCGATGCTGAAGCAAAACCCGGATACCTTTCTTTTATACAGCCTACTATACATCCGTTGTTTAAAACAAGAGCATTTGCAACTTCATTATTGAAATGGAGTGGAAGTACTGTGGCAGATTATGAAACTTATTTTAAAAATTACTGGATCACTAAACTGGGTGGTCAGTCTGCATTTGATAAAGCATTGGAAGATGGAGTGATTGAACCTGCTGCTCCAACCATTGCCGGTGCTACATTTAATGCCGGTGCTTTAGCAGGAGCTGTTGCTAAAATGAGTGAAGGCAAAAAAGGCGGCAAGTATGAACTGGTTGTTTATCAAAAAGTAAGTATTGGTGATGGCAAAATGGCTAATAACCCCTGGTTGCAGGAAATGCCTGATCCTATTACAAGAGCTTGCTGGGATAATTATGCAATCATCTCTGTAAGCACGGCTGAAGAGTTAGGATATAAAGCAGATGATAATTATGAAGTTAACCCTCCAAAGCCTGTATTAAAAATTAAAGCAGGCGGAAAAGAAATTTCTATTCCATTGTTGATTGTTCCCGGTATGAACGCTAATACCATTGCTATTGCAACAGGGTATGGCCGCAGTCAAAAAACAGGAAGAGCAGCATTCGGAGCAGGACAAAATATTTATCCAATGGTTGGCTTTAACGGTCAAACATATGAATACAATGTTGCTGATATAAGCATTGAGAAAACAGATGAGATGTATGACATTGCTCAGATGCAGACACACAGTACCTATGGTAACCGTGTCGAAGTAATCAAAGAAGCAAGTTTATCTACATTAATAAAAGAACCAAAGCATTTCATCAACGAAAGAATGGCTGAGTTGAAAGATTATGGTGGAGTGGATGAAGAAAAATTTGCAAAAGAAGGAACACTCTATCCTGTCTTTGATAAACCGGGCATTAAATGGGGAATGAGTATTGACCTCAATACCTGTAATGGATGCGGCGCCTGTGTTGTAGCATGTAGCGCAGAAAACAATGTTTCTGTTGTTGGTAAAAAACAAGTGGCGAAGTATCATGATATGCATTGGTTAAGGATCGACCGTTATTTCAGCGGCGATATGGAAAACCCCGATGTGGTTTTTCAACCAATGCTTTGTCAGCACTGTGATAATGCTCCTTGCGAAAACGTTTGCCCGGTAGCAGCAACCAACCACAGCAGTGAAGGTTTAAACCAAATGACGTATAACCGTTGTATCGGTACAAGATATTGTGGTAACAACTGTCCTTATAAAGTACGTCGTTTTAACTGGCACGATTGGAATGGTGCAGACAGCTTTAAAGACAATCAGAATCCATTGATCGCAAGCGGAAGGGTGAACGATGTAATAACTGATATGAATGATGAACTTACACGTATGGTGTTGAACCCTGATGTAACGGTTCGCAGCCGTGGTGTAATTGAAAAATGTTCATTCTGTGTACAACGTTTACAGGAAGCAAAACTCACGGCGAAGAAAGACAGCCGCCCGATGGTTGACAGTGATATAAAAACAGCCTGTCAGCAAGCCTGTCCAACTAATGCGATTGTATTTGGCAATGTAAATGATAAAGAAAGCGCTATCCGTAAAGTACGTACAACAGAAGCGGTTAACCGTTCATATTATGTACTGGAGCAGCTACACGTATTACCGAATGTAAGTTATGAAGCTAAAGTGCGTAATACCGATCGTATAGTTGGTAATCATGAAGAAGAAGGACATGAAGTGCATGAAGAGAAAAAGGAAGCAACTGAAGCGGCGCATTAAGCCCCTATCCCCTAAAGGGGATAAGAAAAAGGTTTAATGGGTTTAGGTAGTTGATGATTGGAATTATAGAAAGAACAAGAGTCACAGACGATAAATGTCTGGATGCCGAATGGCAACTTCGGCATGTGACGCAACAGAAGAAGAACAAAGAAACTGAAGCTAAGTACAAAAATAAAAACCAGGCTAACGGCGAACAGCTAATGGCTTAAAGCTTAAAACGAATATGTCATTACTAAGGTACGAATCACAGGTTAGGGAACCATTGGTAGATGGGAGCAAAACCTATCACGATGTAACCGAAGATATTTGTAAGCCGGTGGAAGCCGCTCCTTCACGTTTGTGGTGGATCGGGTTTCTTATTTCGGTGGCCCTCTTGTTGTTTGGTGTTGTAAGTCTTTATAAAGAGGTGGTTTATGGTACCGGTATGTGGAACCTGAACAAAACAGTGGGTTGGGGTTGGGACATCACCAACTTCGTATGGTGGGTAGGTATTGGTCACGCCGGTACATTGATCTCGGCCATCTTGCTGTTGTTCCGCCAGGGTTGGAGAACCGGTGTAAACCGTGCTGCAGAAGCAATGACCATCTTTGCAGTAATTTGTGCCGGTCAGTTTCCTATATGGCATATGGGTCGTGTGTGGATGGCATTTTTTGTAATGCCTTACCCTAATACACGTGGTCCTTTATGGGTAAACTTCAGTTCACC
>JANMOR010000493.1:0-5990 GCA_031369435.1 Chitinophagaceae bacterium | reverse complement strand
CGCTCTTCCACACCTTCTCTTGCAGCACTTACCTGGGCCTTTAAATGATTTTCTTCTTTCTCAGTATCAGCAATGATCTTATCGAGTTCGCCTTTCTTGTGCTCTAAATTCTTTTCTTTTACGCCAATTGCTTTCTTTGCTTTTTCGAGCACTTCACTTTTTTCAATCAATTCTTCATTGGCATCTTTAATATGTTTTTCAGCCAGTTTAATTTCAAGCCCCTGCATTTCAAGCTCTTTATTGATAGCTTCAAATTCACGGTTATTCTTTACGTTCTCACTTTGCTTCTCATATTTTTTTTCAAGCGCTTGTGCCTCTTTGATGGCTTCTTTACGGCTTTCAATAAATTCCTGGATGCCATTGATCTCTTCTTCAATCCGGTTCTTCCTTGCATTCAATCCTTCAATTTCATCTTCCAGGTCTTTTACTTCCATTGGTAATTCACCTTTCAGGATCTGGATCTGATCTAATTTACTTTCAATTTTCTGTACACGAATAAGTGTCTTCAGTTTTTCTTCTACAGAATACTCTTTTGTAGTAGCCATATTTTAGTTTGAAGTTTTTTTATTTGTTACCGGCTTTTCAGCTTTGCTCATCTTTGGTTGTGTCACTCACTTGAAGGTTCGGTATTTCTATGCATCACTGATTCCTTCCTCTCATTTGAAATACTCAACCGGGTTCGTTTTCACACCAGTTTTGAGGACGGCAAAGGTAGGGAATTTATTGCTCAACAAATCAGCTAATAAGTCAATCGTAAACTGCTCACTTTCCCAATGTCCAATATCAGCCAGCAGCATTTTGTTTTCGGCATCAAAAAAATCATGGTATTTTACATCTCCTGTAACATAGGCATTGGCCCCGGAGTCAAGAGCGGCTTTTATAAAAAAGCTTCCGGCACCACCGCAAAGGGCAACTTTATGAATCTTTTTTTGAAGGAAAGCGGTATGTCGTATGACCTGTAACCCAAACTGTGCTTGTAACAGTTTCAGAAATTCTTGTTCGGTAACAGCTTCAGGCAAATCGCCAATCATCCCTGACCCGATTCCCTGGTGATGGTTTTCTAATGAAACAATATCAAAAGCCACTTCCTCATAAGGGTGACTTTGTTTCAGTGCTCTGATAATTGAAACTTCAAGCCAGGCTGGAAAAATGACTTCTACTTTCACTTCTGCTTCTTCATGTCGTTTATCAATTTCCCCAACAAAAGGATTGGTTCCTATTGAAGCTTTAAATGTGCCAGTGCCCGGCGCATTGAAGCTGCATTCATTGTAGTTTCCAATATGTCCTCCCCCGGCTTCAAAAATAGCCGAACGAACGGTTTCTGCCTGAGCAAGAGGAACGAAAGAATAAAGCTTCTTCAATACATCTTTTTTGGGTTGCAGGATCTGGCAGTTGATTAACCCCAGCCGCTCAGCCATTTTTCCGTTTACTCCTGCCTTTATATTGTCAAGATTTGTATGGATAGCATAAATGGCTATATCATGTTTGATGGAGGCAATAACAGCTTTTTCCACATAGGTTCTGCCGGTTATTTTTTTCAGCCCACTGAAAATAATCGGATGATGGGCAATTACAAGGTTGACTCCTTTCTTTTTTGCCTCGAGAATTACCTCTTCAGTAGCATCAAGACTTACGATGATACCTGTGCATTCCCAAGCAGGTGTACCAGTGATAAGACCCGTATTGTCATAGCTCTCCTGCAGTGAGGTGGGGGCAATGGTCTCGAGGAAACGGGTGATTTCTGCAATTTGCATGGGATAAAAATAAGATAATTCGAAATGTAAGCGTTATGATAAGGCAGCGCAAAGCTTTAAATCTTAATCTGATAGGCATTACGTAACTAAGAAAACAGAAGAAAATAGAAACAACACAAAACAAATTGTAATTTCACAGTCCCTATAATTCAAAATCTATGAAGCAAATATTACTGATAAGCTTAACAATACTGCTGATAACAGGTTGTAAAAAAGCAATCAAAAAAACACAGGAACAGATTGCCGCAAGCCTCATCGAAAAAGCAATTACAGATGGGCAATGGCTGGTAAGTGTTTATAATGATGGTGTTGATTACAAAGCTGAATTTGATGTGTACGAATTTCAATTTAAAACGAATCGTACTGTTGATGCCATCAAAAACTCAGCTACTGAATCAACAGGTTCATGGGGCGAAAACTCAACCGACTTTACTATAACAGCTGATTATCCTTCAAATGCAAATCCCACGCTCCAACGATTAGATGGTGTCTGGAAAATTAAAGACAGTAACTGGACATGGGTAAAAGCAACTCAAACCATCAACGGTAAACTAACTACTCTTGAATTAAGAAAGAAATAAACAAGCATTAATTTAATTATAAAGCCCCGGCAATTTAACGTCGGGGCTTTGTTTATTTATAGAAAACTCCTATGATAACGCAGTTTCTGAAATGTGTTCTTTGGGCTTTTCATTTTCAAAACTTACAGCAAGTCATGGGGCCAGTATTCACTATTTGGTCATTTTCAAAATAAGGAAACCATAGTCTGGTTTTAGTTTTTATGATCGCTCTTTTAATAAAACAATTCAATTAATTTTATATACTTATAGATTTTGATTATGACATTAACCCAACTTGAATACCTGGTATCAGTTGATACGTACCGGCATTTTGCAACAGCTGCCAGCTGCTGTTTTGTAACTCAACCTACACTCAGTATGCAGATTCAGAAACTGGAAGCAGAGCTCGGCATTAAATTGTTCGACAGAAGTAAACAGCCCGTTATTCCCACAGAAGCAGGTATTGAAATTATTGAACAGGCAAGAAAAATTTTGCAGGAACGAAATGCCATTCATGAGCTTGCTCAAAACAAAAAAGGAACACTCACCGGTGAATTACGGATCGGTATAATTCCAACTTTAGCACCTTACCTCTTGCCTTTGTTCGCCAAAAGTTTTAATCAAAAATATCCATCTGTAAAATTAATTGTTCATGAAATGATGACGGAATATATCATCAGGCGATTACGGGAAGGTCGTATTGATGCCGGGCTGCTGGTAACACCTTTACAGGAAAATGGAATTAAAGAAGATGTTTTATTTTATGAAGAGCTGCTTGTTTATGTTTCACCTAAAAATGCAGCATATAAAAAAAAGTATGTATTGGCAAAAGATATTGACCCTGAAAAACTTTGGTTACTGGAAGAAGGACATTGCTTTCGTTCACAAATCGTTAATCTCTGCGAATTAAAAAAGGCAAGTGAAATGAACTCCCATTTTGAGTATGAAGCAGGCAGTATTGAAACCCTGAGAAGAATGGTTGAGTTGAATGACGGTATTACGATCCTGCCCGAATTGTCAACACTTGAAATGACGGCAGATCAGCAAAAAAGGATCCGCCGGTTTCAAAGCCCCGCACCTGCAAGAGAAGTGAGCATGGTGGTGCACAGGGATTTTATGAAGAAGCGATTAAAACAGGCTTTGAAGGAAGAGATCATTGCAGCGGTACCTGAAAAAATAAAAAAGAAAAAATATCAGAATATTGTTCCGGTGTAAAACAAGGGTATTAATAATTTTCACTTAACCTTTTCTTCATTGTTTTGTTCTTAGAGAAAATTAATCAATAACATTTTTATAGTATGGATATCCAAATTGGACAACAAGCCCCTGACTTTTCATTATACGATACAACTAAAAAGAAAGTATCACTTTCTGATTTAAAAGGGAAAAATGTATTGCTTCTCTTTTTTCCTTTTGCATTTACCAGCACCTGCACGGTTGAACTTTGTGCTATCAGGGATGATATTGCCCGGTACAGCAATGCCAATGCTGAAGTATTTGGTATTTCAGTTGATTCAGTATATTCACTGGCTAAATACAAAGAAGAGCAGGGGTATAATTTTTCATTGCTGAGTGATTTTAACAAGGACGCTTCAACAGCTTATGGATCGTTGTATAAAGAATGGAAACTGGAAATGAAGGGTGTATCCAAAAGAAGTGCTTTTATTATTGACAAAGAGGGTATTGTGCAATATGCCGAAGTGTTGGAAACAGCAGGCGATCTTCCCGATTTTAAGGCCATTAATCAGCGGTTAATAGAGCTGAGTTAGAGTAAAAAGATGTTAAACTATCCGGCAGTTTTTTTTGTGGCCTGCCGTTTGTTTTAAAGAAATGTGAAAAAAAGCTTGTAAATTGGCAGTAATAAAATTAAATTTGTTTCGTTGAAACGGTTTTTTACGATAGTAGCCTTTATCCTTTCGATAACCACAATAGCCTCAGCCCAGTCAAACAGACCCACGACTGCAAATGCTGAAAATGTGGTTAAGCAGGTTCGTTTTTACCCCAATCCTGCATCTTCTTTCATCAATTTTGAATTTAAAGACAATATTAATCTTTCCAACTACTCTTTTAAAGTATTCAATTTTATTGGGAAGAAAGTTCTTGAAATCAACAATCTTTCAGCCCGTACTGTAATTAATCTGGGTGAATATTTCCGCGGTGTTTATATCTTCCAGTTAACAGATCGTACCGGTAAGATCCTCGAAAGCGGAAAGTTCCAGGTAGTGAAATAATTTCCCCTTCTTTTCTTCATTATTTTTTAAAGCAATAATCTGTAAGGATGTTCCGTACATCTTATTTCAAAGTACCTGTACGATCAGAAACTTTAAATAATGTGTATTTTCCCAACCCCAGATAACAGGATGGTCTGAGCTTTGTGTTTGAAAACTTACCTGCCTGATTTGTCGTTTTGCATCATTGGCAGCCATTTGAATGATCTCAGCAAATAATGCCGGTTGAACAAGATTCGTGCAAGAGGAAGTAACAAGGAATCCGCCCGGTTTAACCAACTTCATTCCACGTAAATTAATTTCTTTATAACCGGCAACTGCTTTTTGAATCGTTGATCTTGATTTGCTGAAAGATGGGGGATCGAGCATCACTACATCGTACTGCCGGCCTTCTTTAACCCAGTTTTTTAAAACATCAAACGCATTAATGCATTCAAATGTGCATTTATCAGCAACAGCATTCAACTCTGCATTTTTATTACACATGACAATGGCGCTTTCAGAAATATCCAACCCATGAACAGTTTTTGCACCATAATGTGCCGCATGTACTTCAAATGAACCGGTGTATGTAAAGGCACTTAATACATTTGCTTCTTTCACAATATGCTGAATGGCCCTGCGGTTATCCTGCTGATCAAGAAAGTAACCGGTTTTTTGTCCATTGGCAATATCAACATGAAATTGCAAACCATTTTCGTTGATGATGATATTGGTGTCAAAAGGCTCACTTAAAAATCCTTTTACTTGTTGCATTCCTTCCAGTTCCCTGATGGGTACATCATTACGTTCGTATATTCCTTTTGGGTTAAATACCTGGTTGATGGCTTTCACGATAGCATCTTTCCAAACATCAATGCCAAGTGCCAGCGTTTGAATAACAAAATAATCGTTGAATTTATCAATGATCAACTGGGATATGCCATCTGCTTCACCAAAAATGAGACGGCAATTTTCTGTGTAACCCATTTGCTGACGTTGCTTCCATGCTTCACTTATTTTTTTGAGAAAAAAAGCATCGTTTATCTCTTCCTGTTTATTGCGTGTGAGGATACGAACCTGAATCTGCGATTGGGGATTATAATAGCCTCTTCCTAAAAATTTATCATCATGTGTATGTATATCTACAATTGAACCAGGCGCTGCTTCACCTTTTACATTGTTGATTTCATTACCAAACACCCATGGGTGGCCATTTGAAACACGTTGAGATATCTTCCTGTTCAGCGTTACTTTTGTCATAGCGGGCAAAGGTATCTTAAAACTTCAACCTTTATGCAACGAATCAATGCTTGTTAAGATCATTATCATTATTAAAATAGTTAGTATGAAACTACATCTCTGTGCTTTATTAATTTTCATGATGCTTGGTTTTTCAGTTTGTAATAAACCAATGTATCCCAACGGAACATTCAAAGCAAAACTGCTGGCATCCTTCTGTGCATTTC
>JANMOR010000443.1:0-12151 GCA_031369435.1 Chitinophagaceae bacterium | reverse complement strand
ATTGTGCAGCTTCCTGTTGTAATTGATTACCTGGTTGTGTCTGGCAATCCTGATCATTATATGCAAACTCATCATAAGGAACTCCACCCTGCTTCGTCATAAATTCCATTGCACGGATGATGTATGAACCCTGGCATCCATCCAAACCAATTTGGTTGTACATAAATGATGGGGAGAATGCAACTTCATTTGGTTGCTTACCTGTTTTTGTACTTTCTAAAATAGTATGTGCAGCAAATGCACTGCTCCATGCAACACAGGAACCTTGTGAACCCTGATTTTTGGGTGTGGGACAAAAGCGTTGCAGGTTGGCAGATTCAGGCAATGGGTTTTTTGTATCATCATCTGCCAATGGTTCGTAGATCTCTGCTTTTTCAAATTGTTTTGGATCAAGTAGTCCGCCAGTTGCAAGACCTGCAATATCAGCAAGACCCGACAGGTTGCATCCGCTTCTTGTCATAACAAAATAACCAATGGCAGCAACCACCAGTAATAAGATAATTTTTTTTCCTCCACCGCCGCCACGAAACAAACTGAGCACTAAAGGTAAAAGACTTAACAGGCCACCTCCACCTCCTCCACCACCTGGAAAATTTCCACCACTACCTCCACCACCATCATTGCTTCTTTGTTCCTGTTGATCCTGCGGATCATCTGTCATTCTTATTGGCATAGCACAGTGTTTTATGTTTTACTAAAATAGGAATAAAGGGAATGGAAGTTCAATTAAATTTATACATTACAGGACCCAAAACCTGTTTACATGTTTTTTCAAAAAACAATCAACCTGTTTTTCTTTTTTACCATTCTGCTTTGCTTTGCCTTCTCCACTGATCAACAAAAAGGAGGCCCAGAAATAAAAGCGATAAAAAAATCACTGACCTATATTATTTCAATAGGAGTAGATGACCCCCTCCTATTTTTTGATAACGAGAGGATTAATAAGCTTGCCGGCTGCAGTAATGATGTTGAACAGATTGCCAATTACTATTATTATAAAACCGACTCCGCTTTTAATGAAAGCCCTCTTATAATTAAAAATACAAGTATAGAGGGAAGTAAAATAAAACATCTTTCGCAGGATTCTTCCGCCATTATTTATACATTATCAAATTCGAACGCAACGTTTAAAAATTTAAAAATAATTTTAGACGAGATAAAAAAAACAGCAAAGCCTGAAAATATTCTTGTATTTCATTATTCGGGTTATGCCTATAATGTAAAAAATGAAACCCTGGGTTCAACATGCATTTTACCATTATACGACAGTGTTAAAATTGAAACAAACAAATCAGGAAACGGAGCAACAATTTCATTTGATCAATTATCCAAAACGCTCAACAGTTTTACGCTAAAATCTTTCCTGGCAGATATTCAATGTAATAAGCAGTTGCTGATATTTGATGCCGGTTATGGAGAAAATTTTATTCCTGAATTCCTGAAACTGGTGATTGAGAAAGATCCTTCCAAAATGGCTTTAAATACAAAACAAAGATGCTTTATTTACAACAAAGGGCTTGGAATGGAAGCGACCAATAAAAATGGGCTGAAAGGTGGTATTCTTACAAATGCATTTGTTTCTGTACCCAAGACACTCATGAATAATTTTTTAGATGAGCGAATGAAATTTGAAACCGCTGTTTACAGTTCATTTCTTTCCATTGCCAAAACTTCTTCAACCCAACAGATAGTAAGAGTTAGTTATGAAAAGGATTTTGAGTACTTTTTTACAAATGAAGGAAAATCACAAAGCCGTGGCTCCGGTGATGAAGAAACCGCCCCCACTCAACAGCAAATCACTTTAAAAAATCAGGCACTCATTATTGGCACCAATCAATATCAAAGCAAAGCATGGAGCCAATTGAGCAATCCTGTAAATGATGCAGGCACAATTGAAAAAGAATTAAAAGAAAATTTTGCTTTCAAAACTGAATTCATTCCTAACCCAACAAGGGGAGAAATTCTGAAAGCATTATTGAAATACAAAAAAGATTTTCAATACGATTCTACCAGTCAGCTTTTTATCTTTATTGCAGGTCATGGCGGTTATGATGATCTTGTAAATGGTTTCATCGCCTGCAAAGATTCTAAAAGCAAAGAGGAAGACCCTTTAAGAGAAACCTACATTACACATAGTTTTTTAAGAGACATTATTAATAATATCAATTGCAAACATATTATGGTGGTGCTTGATGTTTGTTATGGCGGCACTTTTGATGGAGGCGGGAGCCGGAATGAAGAAGAAGCCATGTACCAGGACCAGGAAATGAATAAATTTATTTCGGATAAACTGCAATACAAATCAAGACTATACTTAACATCAGGTGGTAAGGAATATGTGCCGGATGGAAGACCTGGTTTTCATTCCCCTTTCGCTTATCGATTTATTGAAACTCTACGTTCAAAAGGTGGAAAGGACAAAATCATTACCTGGAGTGAATTAACTGCAGGTGTAGAAAAAGCAAAACCCGGACCGAAATTTGGAAGCTTTGGTGACAACCAGCCGGGTGGCAATTTTTTGTTTATTTCTAAATGAATTGTTGAGGTGTTGTCAGGGTTCAATTGAAGTTCCCAACCACGCCATCATGGCTATACCTGTTTCAAGTGCATTTTCATCCATATTAAAAGTAGGTGTGTGTACACCACTGGTGATTCCTTTTTCTTTATTCATTACACCCAACCGATAAAAACAACCGGGGATCTGTTGTGTATAATAACCAAAATCTTCAGCACCCATTCGCAATTCAGTTTCTTCTATATGTTCAGTACCTAATAACTCAGCAGCTTTTGCTTTTGCTTTTTCATTGAGTACTTCATTATTATAAACAGTTGGATAACCAATATCAATATGCAGATCTAATGTGCCACCCATACTTTCAACTAATAATGTTGCATTTAGTTTGATGAGTTCATGTGCTTCAAAACGCCAGGCTTCATCCATTGCACGAAAAGTGCCCATCAACTTTACTTCATTTGGAATTACATTGGTTGTTGTTCCTCCATTAAATGCTGTAATGGAAAGCACTGAAGGGTTATGCGGATTCCTGTTGCGGCTGATGATCTGTTGTAAACTGATGATGAGATGTGATGCAATTAATATTGGATCAATTGCCTGGTGTGGAGCAGCTGCATGTCCACCTTTACCTTTTACTGTCATGTATAATTCATCGGCACTTGCCATTACTTTCCCTGCACGGAAACTGAGTTGACCGATCTGCAAACCCGGATGCACATGTAATCCAAAAATTGCCTGTGGTTTTGGATTTTCCAGTACTCCTTCTTTGATCATGATACTTGCACCGCCGGGGTTTCGTTCTTCTCCCGGTTGAAAAATTAGTTTCACCGTTCCTTCCCATTCAGCTTTTAATTCATTTAAAATTTTTGCAGCACCTAACAAACAGGTTGTATGCGCATCATGTCCGCATGCATGCATAACGCCGTTTGTTTTTGATTTATAGTCTACGGTATTTTCTTCCATGATAGGTAAAGCATCCATATCTGCTCGAAGTGCAATTACTTTTGAGGAAGGATTCTTTCCTTGAATCAAACCGACAACTCCCGTTTCAGCCATGACTGAAAAGGGAATATCAAACTCCTTCAATTTGCTTTGTACAAACTTTGAAGTTTCAAATTCTTTATAACTGAGTTCGGGGTTTGCATGCAAATGCCGGCGCACTGCAATAAACTCTTCTTTATATTTTTTGGCGAGGGATTGTATATTTTCTTTGAGCATAAGAGGCTCAAAAGTACAAAAGAGAAAATAAAGAGCTTAATTAAAACAGTCATGCCATACTTTGAAAGTATGACATGACTCATAATTATTTTATTCCCGTCAAACGAGGGCGTCAGACGGGAAGTGTTTACTTTGTATCTTCTTTTTCTTTCTCGGGCTTCACTTCTATATCACTAGGTATTACAAACACACCAGTTGGAAACATACGGGCTAATTCTTTTTTCAAATCATCCGCTTCGCTTTTCTCTACAAAATTGCCAATGCGTATTTTGAAATAAGGTGCCTGGTACATGAGATAAGTCTTATGCTCAGGATAAACAGTAAGCAGTCTTGATTTTGTGCTCAATGCCTGGTTTCGATCGGTTGTATTCAATACCTGAATTCTGTATCCTTTAGTTGGCTTTTTGGAATCGGCTGATTTTTTGTTGATCTCCGCTTTCTTTTTGGTGAGCAGATCAAACCGGCTGTCTTTTACTACATAGACTGAATGGCTGATCGTATCCTTCACCATTTGAGCTTTGGCAAAAGCGGTCATGCAAATCATCAAACAAAACAACCCGTACTTTTTCATATTAAGAATTCAAACTTTCTTTTACGATGGATACACTGGCACTGCATCCCAACCTGTTGGCACCTGCCTGAATCAACTGTTTGGCAAATGTATAATTCCTGATGCCACCCGATGCTTTAATTTTTACCTTAGACGGTAAATGGTTCCTCATCAGTTGCACGGCCTCTAAAGTTGCTCCTGTCTCTGCATAACCTGTTGATGTTTTTACAAAATCTGCGCCAAGTTCAGCATAGATCTCACAGCATCGTATAATTTCTTCATCTGTTAACAGCCCGCTTTCAATGATGATTTTGATCTGTTTGTCTTTTTTATGGACTATGGGGATGATGGTTTCGCCTTCATGCTTTACAAAATTCCAGTCGCCGTTTTTAATAGCAGAGATATTTGCAACCATATCAATCTCATCCACACCATCAACAATGGCCAACAGAGTTTCAGTTACTTTAGCTTCAATAGCTGAATAACCAAAAGGAAACCCAATGACGGTTGCAGTTTTTACTTTGCTTCCCCCCGTTAAACCTTTTGCAAATTTTGTAAAGGGAGGCGGAACACAAACTGCTGCAAACTCATACATGGTTGCTTCAGAGCACAATTGTTCAATATCACTGACTAATGTGGTTGGTTTCAGAATGGTATGATCAATATAAGAGGCAATGTTCATGGGGCAAATGTAATTATTAGAGAAATCTGTAATTCATCCGATTAAAAAACCTCCCGAAGGAGGTTTGTATGTTAAGCATCTTTTCCGTGACACTGTTTGTATTTCTTTCCGCTACCGCATGGACAGGGATCATTACGGCCGATCTTTGGCCCGGCTATGATCGGCTCCTGCTTTACGTTTGAAGATGGATCATAATAATCAGGAGCTTCGAGTAATTCGCCACTACCTGCTGCAACCATATCTTCTTTTTTCTGGCGCAGTTTGCTCATGTCTGTTTTCTGTTGGCGTCCTTCCCTGATTTGTCCATTGTTGGTTTCTTCCACCGGCAATCCTGCATGCGCCAGGAACGTAACAATATTCCGGTTGATCTCACCATTCAACTGTTCAAACATTGTATAAGCTTCAACTTTATAAATCACCAACGGATCTTTTTGTTCATAGGTTGCGTTTTGTACCGATGTACGCAAATCATCCATTGCACGTAAATGTTCTTTCCATGCTTCATCAATAAATGCAAGTGTAGAAGTACGTTCCAACGCATTCAACAATTCCTGTCCCTTACTGTCAATTGTTTTTTGCATCGGTGTTAACACCTGCAGGCCACGTTTGCCATCACTGAAAGGAACAAATACATTTTCAATATGTGAACCTTGTGTTGATTTAATATTCTGAAACACAGGCAATGCATCTTTTTTCAACACATCACATTTACGCAGGTATGCTGTTTTTGCTTCGGTATAAAGAGCCTGGGCCAGTGTATTGCTATCTGTCCGGTCTAATTGTTCTGCTGTAATTTTTGTATCAATTCCAAAGTTGATGATACAGGCTAATTTGAAACCTTCATGATCATTTTGTTCTTTGAAAGATGCAATCAATCCATCTGCAACAGTATAAAATGCATTGTCTGTATCCAATGTTAAACGTTCGCCGCTCAAGGCATGGTTACGGCGGGTATACACTGCACCACGCTGTTTGTTCATTACATCATCATACTCCAGCAAACGCTTACGGATACCAAAGTTGTTTTCTTCAACTTTTTTCTGTGCACGTTCAATGGACTTAGTGATCATGCTATGCTGAATTACTTCTCCTTCTTTGTAACCGAGTTTATCCATCATCCCTGCAATACGATCGCTGCCGAACATACGCATGAGATCATCTTCAAGCGAAACATAGAATTGTGATGAACCAGGATCGCCCTGTCTTCCTGCACGACCACGTAACTGACGATCAACACGACGGCTATCATGACGCTCTGTACCAAGAATAGCCAATCCTCCGGATTCTTTTACGCCTGCACCGAGTTTAATATCTGTACCACGACCGGCCATGTTTGTTGCAATGGTTACTGCACTTGGCAAACCGGCTTCGGCAACAACCTGTGCTTCACGGGCATGTTGTTTTGCGTTCAATACATTATGCGGAATTTTTTTAACCTGCAGCATCTTGCTCAGCAATTCACTTACTTCTACTGATGTTGTACCAACAAGCACCGGTCTTCCTGCTTCACGCAACACTTCAATTTCATCAATAACTGATTTGTATTTTTCACGCTTGGTTTTAAAAACAAGATCCTGTCTGTCGTCACGGATCATGTTGAGATTGGTAGGAATCTTCACTACATCTAATTTATAGATATCCCAAAATTCACCTGCTTCTGTTTCAGCTGTTCCCGTCATACCACAAAGCTTGTGATACATCCGGAAGTAGTTCTGTAAAGTAATGGTGGCATAGGTTTGCGTTGCAGCTTCGATATGTACATTTTCTTTTGCTTCAATGGCCTGGTGTAAACCATCGCTGTAACGGCGTCCATCAAGAATACGACCTGTTTGTTCATCCACAATTTTCACCTGGCCATCCAACACTACATATTCAATGTCTTTATCAAACAATGTATAGGCCTTCAGCATTTGTAATACGGTATGAATACGATCTGCTTTTGCAGAATATTCACTCAGGAATGCTTCTTTCTTTTGTAATTTTTCTTCAGCAGCAATATCACTTTTATCAAGTGTTGCCAATGAAGTACTGATATCAGGCAATACAAAGAAGTTAGGATCTTCGTTATCCCTTGTGATCATGGCCAATCCTTTATCCGTTAAATCAACCGAGTTACTTTTTTCATCAATATGAAACAGTAACCCTTCATCTACTTTCGGCATTTCTTTTTGCTGATCGGCGAGATAATAATTTTCTGCTTTCTGCAATTTTACTTTTACACCCGGTTCACTTAAGTATTTGATCAACGGCCCGTATTTAGGCAAGGCTCTCCATGCACGCATCAACGCCAAACCACCAGTTTTAGGATCATCATCACCCTCTGTAATTGATTTCTTGGCTTCGTTTAAATATTGTTGTGCCAACCGTTTTTGTGCATCAATCAATTTTTCAATCCGTGGTTTCATGTTATGAAACTGCTGCTCGTTGCTTCCAGTTCCCACAGGACCTGCAATGATCAAAGGTGTACGGGCTTCATCAATTAAGATACTATCCACTTCATCCACCATGGCAAAGTGCAGTTTGCGTTGCACTTTTTCAGTAGAGTTCACCACCATGTTATCACGGAGATAATCAAAACCAAATTCATTATTGGTACCATAGATGATATCAGCCATATAAGCCTTTCTTCTCTCTTCACTATTGGGTTGATGTTTATCAATACAATCAACAGTTAAACCTAAGAATTCAAACAAGGTTCCGTTCCACTCGCTATCACGACGTGCCAGGTAATCATTCACAGTAACAAGATGTACACCTTCGCCTGCCAATGCATTTAAATAGGCTGGCAATGTTGACACCAGCGTTTTACCTTCACCGGTAGCCATCTCTGCTATTCTACCCTGGTGCAAAACACTACCACCAATCAGCTGCACATCATAATGCACCATGTTCCAGATCACTTCCGTACCACCGGCCATCCATGCTTTTTTGTAAAACACCTGGTCGCCTTCAATACGCATATGTTCTCTTTTTATAACGAGATCACGGTCGAGTTGCGTTGCGGTTGCTTGTAACTCCTGGTTATTGGTAAAGCGGCGTGCAGTTTCTTTAACTACTGCAAATGCTTCGGGATGGATTGTTTCAAGAACTTCTTCAATCTTTTTATCCCGTTCTTTTTTCAGCTTATCAATTTCCTGGTAGGTAACATCTTTTTCCTGGATCTCATCTTCTGTAAATGCATCAGCTTTTGTATTGAGTGTTGCAATTTCGAGATCGATGGGTGCCAGGTGCTGCTGAATACGATCACGGAACTCCTGCGTTTTGCCACGGAGTTCATCATTGGTTAAGCTTTGGTACTGCTGAAAGTATTGATTGATCTGATCAACAACGGGTGAAAGTTTAATAACATCCTTTTCACTTTTACTTCCACCAAATAATTTCGATAAGAATCCCATAATAATCTATTAATAAGTCAATTTTTTGAGTCGATGTATCTACGTGTCAAATACAGTGCAAAGTTTTTACAAAAGCCAATTTGACAGAAGTTGCCCCTCTTTAACGAGGGGCACAAAGGTAATGAATCAGAGATTCAGTTTTAAGTGGTTTGGTTTTGCATATTAGTTACCCATTTAAATGAACTGTTCTTTTCCAAAAGATCAATAAACACTAATCTGTTCATTTTTTTGGCTGTTAACCAAATCACAATAAGCCTTTCGCTTTAATATCTACCCAACTGCACGGACAAACCGGAGCCATTGAACCTATAGTTTTGCCTTTTAAAGAAGAAAATTCAGGCTTGAGCAATCTTTGTTTCAGTTTATCGTCAAACATTAACAATTTCGATATTTATTATAAAACGAAAAAAATCGTATTTCGTGAATCAAACAGTCTTATGAAGAAAATACTACTTATTACCTTCGGCATTTTTGTATCGTTGCAGTTACTGGCTCAAACCAAAAGTATTACCGGCCGAGTTACCGATTCCTTGGGTGAAAAAGGATTGGACAAAGCAACCATTAAGCTGGTTGAAAAAGCAAGCCCTAAAGACACACTACGCACCCTCACCAATGATAAAGGTGAATTCTCATTTGAAAAAATTCCCGGTTCAGGATATTCGATCATTGTTTCTTACAGTGGCTATAAGCCAATGGTAAAAGAATTTTTTAAACCATCAGAAGGTGTTGCTTCAATTGATTTGGGCGATCTTATCCTGGCGAATGATTATAAAGACCTGAAAGAAATCATCATTGAGTCCCCAGCCATTGTTATGAAAGAAGATACGGTTGAATACAACGCCAACCAGTTTAAAACCAAACCCAATGCAACTACCGAAGATCTTTTAAAGAAACTTCCCGGTGTACAGGTTGACAGGCAGGGGAATGTAACTGCACAGGGTAAAGCAGTAACAAGAATTAAAGTGAACGGAAAGGATTTTTTTAATGGTGACCCTAAAACAGCAACACAGGAAATTCCTGCAGACATGATTGACAAAGTACAGGTGGTGGATGATTATGGCGATCAGTCGAATGCTTCGGGTATCCGTGACGGAGAACCGGAAAAAGTAATTAACCTGCAATTAAAGAAAGATAAAAACAAAGGTGTGTTTGGCCGTGCAATGGTTGGCTATGGTACTGATGACAGATATATTGGTGCTCTTGCAATCAACAGGTTTAATAATAACCAACAGCTTTCACTAATTCTCAACAGCAATAACAACAACACTTCAACCTTCCGGAATGAAGGCGGAGGTGGAGGTGGCGGCGGTGGTGGAATGCAATTTGGCGGAGGCGCTGGCGGAGGTAACAATAACCCAAGCGGCATCACCAATCTCAATTCTATCGGGTTAAATTTTCGTACTGATTTTGGAAAACGCAATTCGTTTTATGGAAGCTATACATATAGCAACAGAAATACATTAATCGAATCGCTTACTTCAAGAGAACAAACACTCTACTCTATTTTAACTAACACGAACCAGGTTTCAAGAAACAAGAGCGGAACACACAGAGTATTTGCCAATCTTGAATACTGGGTTGATTCATTTAATTATATCAAATTAAATCCGAGTTTTTCTTATTCGGATGGGAATACAAACACAGGTAATACATCTGATTATTACAATACAAAAATTCAAACAAGATCCGACAGTAATAAAACAACTTCACTTTCTAACCGTCCTAATTTTAATACGTCGATATTATATAATCATCGCTTCTTGAAAAGAGGCCGTAATTTTTCATTCAGAGGTGAACTAACATTGTCAGGTTCTGAATCGGATCAACTGAAAGAAAACTATACCAACTTTTATGATCCCAATGGCAACTTCATGAGAGATTCAATACAATTTAGAAATACACTGCAGGATAACAGGAACAGCGGGTTGAATGCCAGGCTTACTTATACAGAACCGCTAACACCCAACAGGTTTTTAGATCTCGGTTATAATTTCAACAGGAATTTTTCAGCTAACAACAAAACTGTTTATTCAAAAGATCCATTAACCGGTAACGATTATGCATTTGTTGATTACCTGAGTAACAATTATGAAAATGATTTTAATTTTAACCGTATCAGTGCTGCCATCAGGACAGTGAATAAAAAATATAATTACACCATCGGATTAATGGTGCAGCCAGTTTTACTAAAAGGTTACAGTGTAACAAAAGACAGTGCTTTCAAAAGCATTACCAATTTCAACTGGTTCCCTGTTGCCCGTTTTGTGTATAATTTTTCCAGATCAAAAACATTCAATTTCAATTATAACGGAAGTGCAAGACAACCAAGTTTTGATCAGTTACAACCTGTACTGGAAGAAAGCAGCCAATTGAATAAATCAACTGGTAACCCTGCTTTGAAACCATCTACAAGTCATGTATTTAATACAAGCTTTAATAATTTCAATTTCAGTTCAGGAAGAATTTTTCTTGCTAACCTGTCTTTCAATTTTGTGGATGATCAGATCGTGAATAAGCTTACCAACTTCAGAGATGCGAATGGAAAAATAACAGGTGGTACACTTACCCGTCCTGAAAATGTTAGTGGCTATTATAACACTAATCTATTCGTCAACTATACAAGACCATTCCAAAACCGTAAATATGTGCTGGGTATAAGAAGTATGGCGAATTATAACAATAATGTGAGCCTTACGGATGATATCAGAAATGTAGGCCACAACTGGATCTGGAGCCCGGGTCTTGATTTTGAATACAACATCAAATGGCTTGAAATAAAAACAGGTGGCAGTTATAACCTCAACTATACTGACTATTCTGCAAATAAGAACATCAACAGGCTCCATACTGTTACATTAAGTAATGATGGACGAATTGACTTTGGCAAAGGCTTTATCCTGCGTTGGGATTTTGACTACTATATTTATGAAGGTCTTACATCTTCTCTCCAAAAAAATATTGCCATGCTCAATGCTTCTCTCGAAAAAGAAGTATTCAAAAAGAAAAATGGCATCATTAAACTTGCAGGTTTTGATGTGTTTAAACAAAACACCAATATAACCAGAAGCGTTACTGAGAACTATGTTACCGATGAAAGAACCAATCGTCTCACACAATACTTTATGCTCAGCTTTACTTACCGCTTTAATAAGTTCCAGGGAAAAGCACCGCAACAGAACAATAATTTCAGGAGAGTGGAAGGTGGAAATATGAACAACAATAATGATTAAGAAAATAATCAGCATAATAAAAACCTGCCTGTTAACAGGCAGGTTTTATTTTTTGTAGAAGAACATAAAATAAATCCAGATACTTCCTGATACAAGAATAATCGTTGTCATTTGTGTAAACACGGCCACTAAAAAACCTTTAACAAAGCCCACCCATTTTTTTCCCGGAAAGAAATTGCTGCATGCCCAGCTGTAATAACTCATCCAGCAAAAAATATAAACCCCTAGAATCAAATAATAATAGTCGTGTAACAACATCCATAATGGTGCAAGGAGCAAACTGAAAAAAACTGATCTTTCGCCTGAAGTATACGCTGCCAGTACCAGGCACTCCGCATAATTGGCTTTGCTTTTCCTGAACAAAAGCCAACTGAAAAAAGCAAGTACCGGCACATTGAACAGGATGACAAGGTTCACATGTTTATTAAAAAAAACGGATACAGGGTTTGAAGGCATCTTTGAATTCGTATTAAAACTCACAAAACCGCTACTGATTAATATCACAGAAGCAATCCCAACTACCAGGATCAAAAAACTGAATGGATTGAAATATTTATTTCG
>JANMOR010000430.1:0-6518 GCA_031369435.1 Chitinophagaceae bacterium | reverse complement strand
CCATCCGGTTTGCGTGCAAAGAAAGTACTGTAATACGCTCCCAGAGGATAACCATTAACAGCAGCTACCTGACCAAAGCCTCCGGCAAATGGCAATACACCGTTTCCTTCTACACCATTTACAACATTCTTATTATTGAGATAGGATAAACTTGATACCCAACGTAAAGTATTCTTGTTTAGAATAATTGCCCTGATTAAAAACTCAAAGCCTTTGTTTGTCATTGTACCAATATTCACAAACCGATTATTGTAACCTGTAGTTGGTGCAAGCGTTCTGTTGAGAATCAGATCTTTTACATCTTTAGTGAAGTAACTGAATTCAACACTGATGGCATCATTGAGTAAACCCATATCAAAACCAAGTTCAACTTCTGTTTGACGTTCGGGCTTCACAGAAAAATTACCCAATGCTGATGGAGCGATATAGCCCGCCTGTCCACCATAAACAACAGGATTGTAATTAGTATACCTGTCGTATGGCCCGATGGCAGTTAAGTTACCGCTTTGTCCATATGCAGCTCTTAACTTGAGTGTGCTGAAAATTTTTGTAAGATTATCATTCCAGAATTTTTCATTTGATACAATATACGATCCGCTTACTTTAGGGAAAAACTGCCAGCGGTTATCAACGCCATAAACGGATGAAGCATCAACTCTTGCCGCACCTGTAAGGAAGTAGCGGTTTTTAAACCCAAAAGTTTGCTGCAGGAACGATCCCATTATAACTCTTTCAGCACGAAACTCACCGGCTGTAATAGTGCCATTATTTATAGTTTGTCCAAATGCACCCAATTGCACAGCATTGGCTGAAAAAGTAAATGTTCTGTCGTACTGTAATGTTCCTCCCAGTACAGATGTAGATTGAAGTTCTTTCGCAATCTCTTTCTGATAAGTAATATTCAAATCATTATTCAACTGAATAACAGTTGCATCAGCACGGCGGCTAAAACCGGCACTGTATGATGGAGATGTATTGCGTGGAGGAATATAACCAGTTGCCGTTTGTGTGTAATTATCAACACCTGAAATAAATTCAATATTTAAACCATCAACGGGTTTAATATTCAGTTGAACACTTGATACAATACGGCTGGTGCGTTGTCTGAAATCAAACCGGTCAATTGCTTCCAGTGGATTGGTACGTTGCACAATACCTGAAGCGTTGGTAGATGGATAAATACCTGTTGCAGGATCTTTTTCAGGATTAACATAGTTGTTGCCGAAAATAAACCCTGTTAATGCACCATATGCTTCATTGATACCGCCATTGGGAATTTCTTTACTGGTACTGTAACTGTAGGCAGTATTAAAATTAAGTGTGGCAAACTTACTCAGCTTTTGCTGCAGGTTCAGTCGAAATCCATTCCGGTTGAAATTGGTGCTGCGAATAATTCCTTCGTTAAATAAATTAGAAACAGAAGCATAATATTTTGTGTTGGCCGAACCACCCGAAACAGATAACACATTTTCAGTTCCAAATGCATTTTGAAAAATCAAAACCTGGTAATCATAACGCTGTAAAGGAACAGTTGTAAGATCACTTGCTGTGAAATTGGTAAAACGGAACGGCACCTTGTTATACTCCATTTTTTTCCTGAGGCTGCTGCTGCGTATTTGAGTAGAGAAACTGAATTGTGGTTTTCCTTCCCTGCCTTTTTTTGTAAAGATCTGTACAACTCCATTGTTTGCTCTTGATCCGTAAATGGCTGCAGCGGCTGCACCTTTGATCACTTCAATACGATCAATATCGGCTGGATTTAAATCAACCAACCTGTTTTGTGCATACCCGCCTAAATCTATTAACTGTCTTGAATCATTATTGACAATTACACCATCTACAATATATAATGGATCCGATGATCCCACAATTGTACTGGGGCCACGTAAGCGAACAGTAATACCACCGGCAGGATTACCACTGTTTTGTGTTATCTGTGCACCCGCCACTTTTCCCTGCAAACCCATATCAATAGAAGTAGCACCTCCTCTTGTTAATTCTCTTCCTGAAACAGTTGTGATAGCATTGCCCAATTGTTTCTTTTTTGTTGCAACTCCGGTGCCTGTTACAACCACTTCATCCAATCCTAAAACGTCTTCACTCAATTCAGCATTTGCTGTGTAACTGTTTGTTCCTTCCGAAACAGTGAGGTTTACAGTTTTAGTTTTTAAACCAACACCTGAAAATTCAAGGATATATTTTCCCGGTTTCAGGTTGGCAATAATAGAATATGCCCCGTTTACATCTGTTGATATACCATAACTGGTATTCCTGACGGTGACGGACACATTTGAAACAGCAGCATTACCTGATGCTGTTACTTTTCCCGAGATGGTTACCTGCGCATTAACCAATGATGAAAGAAAGAGCATCATCAATAATAAATACACAAGCTTCCAACCGCCTGTCGCTTTCTGTTCCTTTTTTTTCATTTTGCAGTTTTTATTGTTGATAAAATGTATTGCCATTATAAAATTTCAAGCCCCGCTTTTTTAAAGGGATGAAATAATTTTTCTTCAGGTGCAAGTTCTGTGATGAGTACATCCAGATCTGATGCTTTACAAATTTGTATGTTGAGAGAGGTGTTGATCTTTTCTGAAATAGATAAGGCCACCACTTTTGTTGCCGACTCAATCATTGCTTTTTTTACCTGCACTACATCCCAATCGTTATCGGTTAATCCATGTGTGGTGTCAAGCGCATTGATACCAAGAAAACACAGATCTGCTTTGAATTGCCTTATTTTCAAAATAGCATCTGCACCAATAGTAATCTGCGAACTTTTTGAAAGTTTATCGCCAATAAAAATTACTTCAATGTTTGGATGATGAATATATTCAAGTGCTGCAGGTAAACTACCCGTAATAAAAGTAGCATGTAAATTTTCGGGTAATACTTTTGCCATTTCAATGATCGTTGTTCCTCCACTGGTGAGAACAAACATTCCATTCTTAATTAAAGAGGCCGCTTTTTGTGCAATGATTTTTTTTGCATCAATGGAATAAACTTTAGAAGAATTTAAGGAGCTGCTGAACGATCTTGATAAAGCACCTCCATGCACTTTAATAATTTTTCCTTTATCTGCAAGTTCCTGTAAATCTCTGCGGATGGTATCTTCTGATACGTTGATCTTTTCACTTAAATCGGATGAAAGTACACGGTTGTGTAAATTTACCTGGTGAACTATAAAAGATTGTCGTTCCTGTTTAAGCATATCAGTTTTGGCAAATCATGTTATTAGAACATGACAATTGAAAATTACAAAAGTTTACTAAACCTGCAATAAAATGCATTATTTTTATTTATAAACAGCAAAAAACAGCAACATTTACTGTTAATCAGGCATAAATCGCCTTTTTCAATTAAAGCGTATGAATCAGAACATGCAAGCATTATTTGCCATGGCGCAAAAGCAACAACGAACAATCATTGGCCTTATGAGTGGCACTTCAGTTGATGGTTTGGATATTGCTTTGTGTACCATTACTGGTCATGGACATGAAACCAAAGTAGAACTATCAGCATTTGAAACCTTAGCGTACGATCCGGATTTTAAAGCAGAGATCAAATCTGTTTTTTCAAAAAAAGAAGTTGACCTGGAAAAACTTTGCCTGCTTAATCCATGGGTGGCTTTACAACAGGCAGCAATGATCAATGCATTTCTGCAACAAAGAAATATTTCAAAAGAAGAAGTTGATTTGATTGCCAGCCACGGACAAACAATTTATCATGCACCCAAAGCTTTGCATCAACAGGAAAAATTCAGTAATGCAACTTTGCAGATTGGTGATGGCGATCATATGGCTGTTGCAACAGGCATTATTACCATCAGTGATTTTCGACAGAAACATATTGCAGCAGGTGGTGAAGGTGCTCCTTTAGCTGTGTATGGTGATTATCTTATTTTTTCGAAAAAAGAGGAGGACCGCATTATGCTCAACATGGGTGGCATTGCCAACTATACCTATTTGCCCGGCTCTTTAGATGCTAATAAAATTTTCAGCACCGATACAGGACCCGGCAATACCATCATGGATGCATTGATGCAAAAAGAATACCCAGGAACTTATTTTGATGAAGATGCAGCTATTGCCAACCAGGGAACAGTCAACGAAGTTTTATTAAAGGCGTTAATGGATCATCCTTTCTTTGAACAATCTTTTCCAAAAACAACAGGACCTGAATTATTCAATCTGCAGTACTTACAGGAAGCAAAAGAAAAAACAGGATTGCATAACCTGTCAGTGTTTGATACAATGGCAACACTTAATTTATTTTCGGCTCAAACCATTGCTGCAGCTATTCTGCAAACAATGGCCGGCAAATCAGATTTTCATTTGTATGCAAGTGGTGGTGGTATGCACAATCCGCTGTTGATGCAACACATTAAAACTTTATTACCACAGGCATCCATCCATTTAACAAGTGAGTTAGGAATTAATCCTGATGCAAAAGAAGCTGTATTGTTTGCAGTTTTGGCGAACGAATGTATTGCAGGTGGTACAGTTCATTTTGGTGATCATCACCGGGGCGTACCAACTGTAACAATGGGAAAGATCAGCTTTCCCTGGTAAAGAGATTATGAAGGAAGGATGATTGTTTTTTCTTCAATCAATACTTTTAATTGTTCAAGGCCTTTGTCGAATGCGGGTGCAATGATCTTATCAAGAAAAATACCATAGAACCGTTCCCATGGATACCATTTTAATTTATACTCCATAAACCACTGTACTTCTGTTTCCTGTTTTAGAGTGCCGGTTGATCGCAATCTAAAACCTCCCTCTGCATCATTCATATCTTTTAGCTGATATAAAACATGTATTACATCAGGGTTGATCTGTTGAAGAGTGATGGTGCCTGAACTTTTGTTACTCAATCCCTTCCATTTAAAAAATGAACCGGGTTGATCAGTAATGGGAGAAAGCTGTACAATGGCTCCAATATCCGATGTGATCCATGGCATCCATTGATGCCAGTTTTTTACATCACTTAATTCATTGTGCACAATTACACTATCTGCATGAATGATAATACCTCTTGAAATTTTTACTGAAGATGGAATAAATAAACCGATGATTGTTACAACTGCAAACAATCCCACTAACACAAACAAAAACATTTTTATTAAACGCATAATTAAGAATTGTGAATGGTCAATCTTGCTTCCTTCTTCTTACCTCTTACCTCTTACCTCTTACTTCTTACTTCTTACCTCCTACTTCGTACTTCGTACATCATACATCGTACCTGAAGTTATTCCCACTTAAATACTTTGATAGCAATTGCATAGGCGATCACTCCCCATATTGCAAGAACTCCTATCTGTTTCCCGCAATCAATTAAATGACTCCCTTCAAATGCAACGGCACGCATGGCATCATTCAAATGGGTTAAAGGCAACACTTTACAAATGGGTTGCAGCCATTTAGGAAATGTATCGATTGAAAAAAAAGTGCCTGCCAGTAAAAACTGCGGCAGCGTAACAAGATTGGCAAGCGGTGGTATAGTGCTTTCGCTTGTAGCAATACCGCTCACTATAAATCCAAACCCCATGAATACAATGAGGCCAATTAAACTTAAAACAAGCAACTCCATAAAAGTGATCAATCCATGCACCAGCGTAAAATTGAAAGCAAAATATCCTACCCCGATTATTACAACTGCAGTAATCAAAGAAAATAAAACCCTGCTGATGCCCTCACCAAAAACAATATAACTGCGGCGGATAGGTGTAGCAAAAAAACGTTTCAACACCAATGCCTGTCTTAGATTAAAGAATAAGAAAGCAACGCCAAATACAGCAGCGCTTAACAAAGAAAATCCCAACTGCCCGGGTAAAATAAAATCAATGGTTCTGTAAATACGTCCGGGATATGCCGGCGGCACATCAATTGTTGCATAAGTTGGTGCATGAGGTGCAGTTCGCCGGTCAATATTCACTATCACATCTTTGATGGTTGATTGCAGCATGGCAAGCCTGTCAACACTTGCAGTAGATGTTTGAACAGAAATTGTATAAAAAGGCGGCTGACTGTTTTTTGTTGGCCGAATATCAAGAATGGCTGTTACACGCCCTTTTAAAAGATCGGTTTTTAATTCAGCTTCAGTTTTTTCAATGACCCTGATTGTTTTATATTTCACTAACAAATGATAAAGGGCATTGTTTTGAGAAGTATCTGTTGAAGAAGTAAAACCAACTCTTACTGTAGGGCTTCCGCCACCAATAAAACCAAACACTAAAATAAAAATCAAGGGAAAACCGAAACTGAAAACAACTGCACTCGGGCTGCGGAAGATAGCTCTTAAGCTTGCTTTGGTAATAGCCAGCATTGCTTTCCACTGGCTGTAAGGTTCACTCATGGCGCAAAGCTATTTGTTTAAGCGATTGTTTGTAAAAACTTTTTGTCCCCTACTTTTACAGCATGCCGGTTCACAAAGTATATATATTAACAGGTAGCAACCAGGGTCAGCGAAAAAGATTTCTGCAAAAAGCAATTGATCAAATTGAAAAACAGTGC
>JANMOR010000423.1:0-16332 GCA_031369435.1 Chitinophagaceae bacterium | reverse complement strand
GCAATTGCCGAAGCCGACGATGGTTTTCTGTATGTATTAAAATTCAGGGGAGCAGGCCAGGGCAGCAAAGCATTGATTGCGGATTTTATTGGGGGAGAAATAGCAAGAGCAATTGGACTAAAAGTACCTGAGATGGTTTTTGCTGAACTGGATGAATCGTTTGGCAGAACAGAACCCGATGTAGAAATACAGTACCTCCTAAGGGCCAGTGAAGGATTGAATCTCGGGCTGCATTATTTATCCGGTTCCATTAGCTATGATCCTGCAGTAACAAAAATCAATTCAGCATTGGCATCAAAGATTGTTTGGCTCGATGCTTTTTTGACCAATGTTGACCGCACTGCAAAAAATACCAATATGCTCAGCTGGCGCAATGAATTGTGGTTGATTGATCATGGCGCTGCTTTATATTTTCATCATAGCATGGATAATTGGGAAGAACAATCACTGAAACCTTTTACACAAATAAAAGATCATGTGCTGCTTTCCCAGGCCAATGAAATGGAGCAGGCCGATGCTGAGATTAAATTATTACTAACCGAAGAAATCATCCGGCAGATTGTGGCATTGATACCAGCAGCATGGTTACAGGAAAATGAACAGGAAAAAATGAGAGATGTGTACAACCGGTTTTTGATCAACAGACTTCAACATTCATCCATCTTTGTAAACGAAGCATTGCATGCAGGAACATAACAATTTTGAATACGCCATTATCCGTGTTGTGCCACAGGTGGAACGGGAAGAGTTCATCAATGTGGGTGTAATCCTGTATTGCAGGCAGCAACGTTTTTTAGAAATGAAATTTACTTTGAATGAAGAACGTTTGCTTTCACTAAATCCAAAAGCCAATGCAGAAGAGATCCGTTTGCATTTGCAGGCCTATGAACAAATTACAAAAGGAAATGCTGAAGCAGGGCCCATTGCGGCATTAGATATCGCTTCACGTTTTCGCTGGCTCACTGCCAAAAGAAGTACAGTTGTACAATCGTCCAGTGTTCATACGGGACTTTGTAAGGAGCCGCATACAACACTGCAACATTTGCATGAGCAATTGGTTGCTCAGTAGTTGCAGCAGCAATTGTTTTTATTTTTTATCAATGAATTATTTCCACAATACATACGCCTTTGCAAGTAAAGGCATGACAAATGCAGCAGCCAAACCCCACCACAAACCACATAATAATCCAACCAATAACCCAATCAGCAGCAGGTAAAAAGGATATAAAAAAGCCAGGAGGCAAAATAAAATACTGTCGTAATGAATATCGCCCTGCAGTTTGGATGCCAATTTTTGCAGAGGGTAATAAAATAAAATATGTGTGACTAATCCAAGCATTGAAGGCAGCAATAAAATAGTTTTGCTGAGAGTTGCAGGTTTTGGATTTTCAATTTCAGAAAGTTGTTGTAACTGATTTGCATTTTCGGTATTAATGGCCAGCATTTTTGCACTGTTTTCAACAGCACCATTTAAAATTTCTTTGCCAAAGGGTGTTCCGAAATTGATATCTACTTCTTTCGGAAATTTTGTAAAAGAATTGTAACGGAGCCAAACCGGTAAAAACCTGATGTCCAATCCATCCTCCACTGCCTGTATAAACATTCTCGGAGCGCCTTTTTTTAATGGGAGTTGCAAAGTTGTCTGGTGCTGGCAAAAACCTTCCACAAAAATGAGTACATGCTCGCCCCGCTGAAGTATTTGTCTGCACTCTTCAAAGGTATGATCGTTTTTACCGAGGTTATCTTTCCCGTCACGGATGCGGTAAATGGGAATCATGTTTACAGATCGCAAAATAGAACGTACCCATGCTTTTTTAAACACATCACTGCGGGTAATAAAATGAACACGCTTTTTCATTTTGGCACCAACAATCATGGCATCTAAAAAAGAGTTGGGATGATTGCAACCTAAAATGGTTGGTTGCTCAATAGATAAAAGTGAACGGTTGTATATAGCAAACCGTTTGCAATATAACCAGAGCGCAAATAGTGTAAGGTTTTGGAAAAATAAATACATCAGCTTTCTCAAAAAGTTAAGGCAGCAAATTAAGGGAAATAATGCCAAATGGATTTACAAATCTGTTCAATTCTTCCGGTATTATACAGACAGACATTGAAAAGCTAATTGATTAAATATTATTAATATGTCTCGTCGGTATAATTGAACAGAAACAAAGGTTAGAGCAGTAACAGGAATGGAATAAAATAAATGCCGGACTAACAGCCCGGCATTTATTTTAATGTAATATCTTATTGCTGTGAAATTAATTTTCCTTTTTCATCAAAGACAAGGGTCTTTATTATTCCGGCCTGGTTAATTAATACCTGGAACAGGTTTGGATTTTTTGGTTTTTCAATTTTAAAAATATCAGTTGGATTTGATTGCGGAAAGCGTTTGAATATTTCATCCTGCACCGGTCTTGGTGTTTGATCTCTTCTTACTCTTGTTCTTGTATCAACCCTTTCACCATTGCTGTGATAAGTAGCAGTTGAATTCCATACACCATGACCAAACGTTACAGTCCAATCGCCACGGTTTTTTGTCCAGACAGTATTGACCGCATTAGGATAATCTGCGTTAAAAGAATTTCTTACCTGTGTTGGAATATTGATTCTTGTTTTATTGTTGCCATTACCATTTTGCTGGCCTTTCATTTTATCTTTTCCCTTTCCGTCAGCAGCACCTGTTGATGATTCACCCTGGTTATTTCCAACAGTGGTGTTACCGCCAGCAGAACCTGATCCTGTTTGTCCAGATGCTGATGAATTATTTTGTCCACTCTGTGGTTGTGCTCCTGAATTAGATGATTGACCCAATACAGTAGATTCACCACTGGCCGTTGTTTGTGTTTGACCACCGGATTGAGTAGTACCCGCTGCATTATTATTTCCACTTTGGCTTTCAGATGCCTGAGTTGGATTTGTTGCATTACCACTTTGCGAAGACGCTGAACCATTTTTGGTTGTATCGGCTTTTTGATAAATCTGCGGCTTTTGCTTTGTTGTTACTTCAGGCTTTGTTGTTTGACCCGCAGGTGGAGGAACAGCAGATTTTATTTCTGTTTTCTGCTTGCCTTTTGTTTTATCTTTTCCTTTGCCTTGTGCAAAACTTAAAACTGCTGCCAGCAGGAAAATGGAAAGTGTAAAAATTTGTTTCATGTGTTAAGTTTTTATTTTTTTTATTTGTCACATGTTATTCGCAAGAAAAATTTATTTCAATTGATGAATTACCCTTAAAGACCAATATTCATACCAAAGGGTTGCAAAAATCATTTTGCCATCAGCCTTACAGCTGCAATTAACCGATCGAGGTCTTTGGTTGATGTATAAACATGTGGTGTTATCCGCACACAATGAATATTTTCCCAATCAATTGCAACGGTGTGTATTTTGTGTTTTGTGTGTAAAGTACCTGCCACATCGGCTGGCTTCATACCTTCTATGGCCAGAGAAGAAATAGCGCAATAGGTTTTTTTATTTTTCGATTGATGAAAAGACACTTTTTTGAGATCGCTTACACGACTGTTCCAATAATCTGTTAAAAAACGAAGCCGCTCTTCTTTTCTTTTAGATCCGATCACATTTTGAAAATCAACAGCATTGCCAATGGCCATTTCGCTGGCAAAAGAACGGGTGCCGAGGCTTTCAAATTTTCTGATATCTGTTCCATCGGGTTCATTATTACTGAGCAGGGCCCAGATGTTTTTGATCTTTTCTTTTTTGATCCAAAGTAATCCGCTGCCAAACGGCGCACATAACCATTTGTGTAAAGAGGTAGCAAAATAATCGCAACCCAAATCAGGAATGTTGAAATCAGTATGGGCAAATGAATGGGCACCATCACCTATTACTTCAAGACCACGTTTGTGTGCTTCTTCTTCAATTTTTTTGATGGGTAAAAATTGCCCGGTCCAGTTGATCAAATGTGTTATATGAGCAATTTTTGTTTTAGAAGTAAATGCATTTACATATTGCTGAACAATGACATCTTCATTTTCTTCGGGCAAATTCAAATTCAACCAAACCAATTTGATGCCATCTCTTTTTTCCCGTTGCTTCCATGCATTGATCATATTGGGATAATCCTGTTTAGTCAACACTACTTCATCACCTGCTTTTAAATTCAAACCAAAAATGACCGTGTTTAATCCTTCTGTTGCATTGCGGTTGATGGCGAGTTCTTCAGCATCGCATCCGGCTAGTTCTGCTAATTTACTTCTTAATGCTTCTCTTCCTTCATCCAATGTTCGCCACATATAATACGAAGGAGCTTCATTACTGAATTGATAAAAACGGATATGTGCATCCTGCACTACTTTTGGTTGCGGACTAACACCACCGTTGTTGAGGTTTAATAAATTGGGCGAAACTGTATATTGTTCTTTTACCCATCCCCAGAAATCTTCATCGCTCACAGCATCATCCGGATGCAATGATTGAAATTGCTGATATTTTTTTTCTGCTTCTTTTGCAAACAACGAATCAGTTAATGGTAAAAAACTAAACAAGCCTGTAGTAGCGGTAAGGTTCCTGATAAAATTTCTGCGGGAAGATGCCATGTTGATTGGTTTGTTTAAAGATAGAAAATAACTTTGCCAAAGTTTGAAGCACACTTAAATATTTATCATACCGTTTGAACTTTGGCAAAGTTTCTAATATAACGATGCAATTGACTTGGCAGCAATGAACCCACTGGTCCAGGCATGTTGAAAATTAAATCCTCCTGTTATTCCATCCACATCTAATATTTCTCCTGCAAAAAACAAACCGGGGTGCAGTTTGCTTTGCATAGTGTTGGGATCAACCTGTTTCAGATCAACACCACCCGCTGTAACAAACTCTTCTTTGAATGTTGTTTTGCCTTTTATATGAAATTCATGATTCACTAATAACTGTACCAGTTTGTTTTGTTCTTTCGAAGGCAGATCGGCCCATCGCCATTCTTCTTTCACACCAGCTTCCTGTAAGAGGAATTGCCACAAACGATTGGGTAGTTGAAATAAATTATTGTTGCTGATCTTTTGCGATCCATTATTATTTCTCGTGAATTGCAAATGCTCTTTCAGCTCCTGTTCTTTTCTGTCATTCAACCAATTTATAACAATCGAAAAATCGTAATTCTTCTCTTGTAGTTCTCTTGCACCCCAGGCAGATAATTTTAGTACACATGGCCCACTCATGCCCCAATGTGTGATAAGCAAGGGTCCTGTGTTCTTTAGTTTACTTGATTGTATTTTAATCGTTGCTTCCGGTACAACTACCCCCATCAGTTTTGTGATTGGATGATTCGGAATATTAAACGTAAATAACGATGGAACAGGAGTTACAATATTATGACCGGTTTCATTCAGCCAATCAAATTGCTGGAGCTTAGGAAAACCACCACTTGCTACACAAACATAATCAGCCGTAATAATTTCATTGTTGCCGATCTCCATTTTCCATTTTTCATTTTCAATTTTCAACTTACGCACTTCACTGTTCATCAATATCTCCACTCCATGATTATTCACTTCTTTCATCAAGCAATCAATAATTATTTGTGATGAATTGGTTACAGGAAACATCCTTCCATCAGCTTCTGCTTTTAGCTTCACTCCTCTTGTTTCAAACCATTCAATGGTATCTGTTGTAAAAAACTGATGAAATGCCTTGATAACAAAATGTTCGCCTCAGGGATAACGCTTACCCATCTCCTGTAAATCAAAGCAGGCATGGGTTACATTACAACGTCCGCCTCCGCTTACTTTTACTTTCGATAATAATTTACTTGATTTTTCCAGTAAGGTAACTTGTAACAACGGGTTTAATCTTGCCGCATTGATGGCACAGAAAAAACCAGCTGCACCTCCACCAATTACAATCAATTTTTTTCCAGTTCGTTTTTCAGGCATATCTGCGTTACTATTTCATCATCATCAAAGCAGCCATGGTTTCAATTCCATTCCAAAAATTCAACAATTTGATATTTTCATTTTCTGCATGTTGATTGTTATCATGATTGGCAATGGGTACAGAAATTGTTTTTGCATTAAGATATTGTTCAAATAAAAACAACGGAAGACTTCCGCCTGCCGTTGGCATCAGAACAATAGATTCAGAACCGGTTGATTGCACCGCTGCAATAATCTTTTGTGCAATGGGTAAATCCATCGGCGTTTTTTGCGCATTATAACCACTGCTCAATGTAACTTTTGCAATTTTATCATACTTACTTCTTTCTTCTTCTGTTGGCTCAGCTGTTGTAATATAATAACCCTCGCTTCTGATATGTTCAACTACACGCTGTTGCTGCTTTTTCCAATCGTTACCAGCAACCAACCGAAGATCAAGAACTGCTGTTGCAATTGTAGGTATTACATTGCTTGCATTCTTACCAACATTGGCACTGTTTATTCCATTAATGTTAAGTGATGGTAACCCGATTGATTCTGCAAGGTTATAATCCTTCATTTCCCGTTTACTGAATCCCAATTCTTTTTTCATTTGCTCATCCGCTGGCGGAATTGCTTCGAGAGCTTTCTTTTCCATTTCACTCAACGGAATAACATCAGCATAAAAATCTTTGATTGTTACCCGCCCATCTTTATTTTTCATGGATGCCAATAATTGTACCAGCATCATTGCAGGATTAGGAGCCCAGTTTCCATAATGGCCACTATGTAACGGACGCTTAGAACCATACACTGTTACTTCCACATGTGCATCGCCTCTTACACCAAAGACCACTTGCTTTTTACCCGATTGATGAACAGGTCCATCACAAAAAAGCCAGAGATCGCTTTGTAATAAAGTTTTGTATTGCTGTAAAATTTCGTGCAGGAAATCAGAACCCTTTTCTTCTTCCCCTTCAAAAAAGAACTTAATGTTCACCGTTGGTTTCATGCCGGTTTTTATAATGGCATCGTAAGCATTAAGTATAGCCATCACCCCAGCTTTATCATCACTTGCACTTCTCCCATAAATTCTCCATTGCGGATCAAATGTTTTACCGGCCGTTGGAAATTCAATGATTGTTCCGTTTTGTTCCAGCGAATTGTTAAGCAGCTTTGGTTCAAATGGTGAAAGTCCTTTGGCCCATTGTGCAGCATTCACCGGTTGGCCATCGTAATGGGCGTAAAAGATAATTGTTTGCGTTGCACCGGGCGTAATTACTTCACCATAAACAGCAGGTACTGTTTTATTTGATGCAGGCACCAGTAATTGAACATTTGTAACTCCACGCTTCTTCATTGCATCCATCAAAAATGAAGCATTCTTATAGATGCCAACTGAATCACCAACAATGTTGGGCAATTTCAGAAAAGAAACAAATTCAGAGATGATGGCATGTTCATTTACCTGGCGATACTGCCTGATCTTTAAAACATCGGGGCTTTGTGCCACTAAAAAATGAGTGCAGCAGGTTGCGACACTCATCAGTATTATTTTTTTGATCATACACTTTTATTAGAAGTGTAATTTAAGAAATGAATCAGTAATAAGTAGAATCAAGGTTTGTATTTGCTTTCTCCGCCTTTTCAATGGCATCAAATGAAGATAAAATATCGGCTTTCCCTTTCTTAACACATACGTCATGTTCGTAATGAGCTGAGGGCTTCCCATCAGTTGTTCTGATGGTCCATCCATCTTCATCATGAAACACATCTTTAGTACCAAGGTTAATCATCGGTTCAATGGCAATCACTGTTCCTTCTTTTAATTTGGCACCGGTTCCACGTTTACCAAAGTTGGGCACCTGGGGATCTTCGTGGAGGTTACGTCCTATGCCATGACCTACCAGCTCTCTTACCACACCATAACCATGTTGTTTCTCCGTATATTCCTGTATGGCAAATGCAATATCACCAGTGCGGTTGCCATGCACTGCTTTTTCAATTCCTTTATATAAAGATTCTTTTGTTACACGCAGCAATTGTTTTACTTCATCTGTTGTTGTTCCAATGATGAATGTATATGCACTGTCGCCATGATATCCATTCATAAATACACCCACATCTACCGAAACAATATCACCGTCTTTCAATACTTTATTTGTTGGAAAGCCATGTACCACAGCATCATTAACCGATATACAGCTTACATAGGGATAACTGTTCTGGTAATTTTTAAAATTAGACGCAGCTCCATGATCCCGGATAAACTGCTCCAACCTCGCATCAACCTGCATAGTTGTAACACCTGCTTTCAGCATTTTAGCTGCTTCAGCAATGGCTTCGCCAACCAGCAAAGCACTTTTGCGGATCAATTCAATTTCAACAGGTGAACGATAATGAATCATAACTTATTTATAAAAAACCCCGGCTTTTTTGCCAGGGTTTTGTATTTCAATGTATTTATTAGATAGCTGAAGAAGATACTGTCTGGCGTCCCTGTATCTTACCGCCTTTCATCAAGCCATCATATTGCCTCATCAGTAAATGTGTTTCAATTTGCTGTAAGGTATCTAAGATTACACCCACCATGATCAATAGCGAAGTACCTCCAAAGAAAGTAGAGAAACCACTTGTTACACCTAAGTTCTTTGCTACACCCGGTAAAATACCAACAATAGCAAGGAACACAGCACCTGGTAAAGTAATACGATCCATGATCTGTCCAATATAATCAGCTGTAGGCTGTCCCGGTTTTACACCCGGCACAAAACCATTGTTCTGTTTTAAATTATCAGCAATCTGTTTGGGATTAAAGATCAAAGCGGTGTACAGGAAGGTGAATCCAATTACAAGAATTGAATAAATAAGCATGTACCACACATTACCATGATCGCTCAAAGTTGCAGCAATACCTTTTGTTGAATTAAACCCAGTAAGCAATGTAGGTAAGAACATGATTGCCTGTGCAAAGATGATAGGCATTACACCTGAGCTGTTTACTTTAATTGGTAAGAACTGTCGTGCACCACCAAACTGGCGGTTACCAACAATTTGCTTGGCATAATTGATCGCAATCTTTCTTACACCCTGCACAAGAATGATCAATCCCATGATGATGGCAATTAATATTGCGATCTCAATCATGAACGTAAGCAAACCACCACCTGCGCTGGTTGATTTAGAATCAAATTCTGCAGCAATTGATGCAGGGAAACGGGCAAGGATACCAATCATGATAATCAAAGATGTACCGTTACCTAATCCTTTATCTGTTATACGTTCGCCCAACCACATCACAAACAATGTACCTGCAGTTAAAACAATTGTAGTAGATAACCAGAAGAAAGGACTAAATGCAGGAAGAATAGCACCTGCTGCTATTTCAGGACTCTTAAGGTAAGTAACATATGCACTTGCCTGGAAGATGGTAACAACCACTGTTAAATATCTTGTCCATTGATTGATCTTCTTACGTCCGCTCTCCCCTTCTTTCTGCATCTTCTGTAACTGAGGAACCATGATGCTCATCAATTGCATAAAGATAGAAGCGGAGATATAAGGCATGATACCCAATGCAAAAATAGAAGCACTTGAAAATGCACCGCCTGCAAAGGAATCAAAAATACCAAGAATACCTTCTTTGGCTTTTGTATTCAATAAGGCCAATCCGTTCGGATCAACTCCGGGCAAAACAATATGTGAACCCACACGATAAACCAGCAACAATAAAAGAGTGTAAATAATTTTATTCTTCAACTCTTCAATGCTCCAGATATTCTTTAGGGTTTGTATGAGTTTTTTCACTGAAAATTTCTTTTTTTAATAATTGCTGAAAAGAAAAAAGACGCACTTTCATGCGTCGGACAAATATCGGTAAAAATTACTTCACAATTTCAACGCTTCCACCAGCTGCTTCAATAGCAGCTTTTGCTTTTTCGCTCAAAGCATTTACTTTAACAGCAAACTTGGTTTTAATTTCTCCGTTTGCAAGAATTTTTACTCTGTCGGTGCGATTGATCAACCCATTGATATATAAATTCTCAACTGAAAATTCAGTGATAGAATATTTTTCTGCAAGTTGTTCAATTTGTCCGAGATTGAAAACACGGTATTCAATACGATCGGGATTTTTAAATCCACGTTTTGGAATACGACGCTGAATAGGCATCTGACCACCTTCATGGGCCATTTTACTCTTATAACCTGCACGGCTCTGTCCGCCCTTGTTACCTTTTGTGGATGTACCACCCTTACCGGATGCTTCACCACGTCCTAAACGTTTTACTTTGTGCGTTGAACCTTCAGCAGGTTTTAAATTGTGCAGTTTCATCTTTATTTGATTTTGAACTTTCGGGGAATCACCCCTCGCTTTGTTATAAAATTGCTGATGTACGATTGAAGTTCAATCTTCAGCTTACTTTCTTATGCTAACTCTTCAACCTTCAACAGGTGATTAACTTTATTAATCATACCAAGTATCTGGGGAGTTCCTTCTACCTCGTTGGTAGAATTCGTCTTATTCAAACCCAATGCTTTCAGCGTTTGCTTCTGGCGTTCGGGTCTGTCGATGGGACTTTTTACTAAAGTGATTTTTATCTTTTTCATTTAAATTCAGTTTAAGGTTTGAAGGTTTAAAGTTTAAGGTATCTAAAACATACAACCTTCAACTTGAAACGTTAAACGTATTTTCTTATCCGTTAAATACTCTCTTTAAAGCGAGGTTACGTGTTTTAGATACATTGATCGGTTCACGCAACATTGCTAATGCTTTGAATGTTGCCTTTACCACGTTATGCGGATTAGCAGAGCCCAGCGATTTTGCTAACACGTCGGTAATACCGGCACTTTCCAAAACAGCACGCATACTTCCTCCGGCAATTACACCGGTACCATGTGCAGCTGGCTTAATAAACACTTTTGCAGCGCCTTCTTTTGCCAATTGATCATGCGGAATAGTGCCTTTCATTACAGGAACCTTGATGAGATTTTTCTTCGCATCTTCAATTCCTTTTGCAATGGCCTGTTGTACTTCTTTTGCTTTACCTAAACCATGACCTACCACACCATTTTCATTTCCTACTACAACGAGTGCAGAGAAACTGAAGGCACGACCACCTTTGGTTGTTTTAACAACACGGTTGATGGAAACTACTTTTTCTTTCAGTTCCAGATCACCTGCTTTCACTTTGTTTGTAATTACTTTCGACATTTATGTTTTATTAAATGTTTACGTATGATTAGAATATTAATCCACCTTCACGTGCACCTTCAGCAATTGCTTTTACACGGCCATGATATAAAAACCCACCACGGTCAAATACAACTGATGAAAGACCCAGTTCAGTTGCTTTGCGTGCAATAGCAACACCAACCAACTTACTTACTTCCACTTTAGTTCCTTTCGTTGCTTTAATGTCTTTGTCTTTTGAAGATGCAGCAGCAATAGTTGTTCCTGTTACATCATCAATTAACTGAACATAGATATCAGAGTTGCTGCGAAAAACACTCAAACGGGGTTTTGCAGTACTGCCAGCTACTTTCTTACGAACAGCGTAGCGGATTTTTTGTCTTCTGATGACTTTGTTATCTGTTTTCATCTTTCTTTATTTAACTCCCCCGATTCTGCCGGGAGATGAATTTTATATTTAAGATTTTGCCTTACTCCCCTTTATGGGATGGGGCTTACTTACCTGCTGCTTTACCTGCCTTACGACGGATAAATTCACCAACATACTTCACACCCTTTCCTTTGTATGGTTCAGGCTTACGTAAGCTGCGGATTTTTGCTGCGACAGCACCAAGCAATTGCTTATCAATTCCATCCAAAGTAATCATTGGGTTCTGCCCTTTTTCCTGTGCAGTAACAACTTTTAATTCACTTGGAACTTCAAAAATGATATTGTGCGAATAACCTAAAGCAAGATCAAGTACATTACCCTGGTTAGCGGCTTTATAACCAACACCCACCAGTTCCAATTTCTTTTGAAATCCTTCAGTTACACCTTTTACCATATTTGAAACCAATGAACGGTATAAACCATGCATTGCACGATGACGGCCCTGATCAGTTGGACGGTTGAAGATTACTTCACCATCTTTTACTTCAACAGTGATATCACGGTCAATGCTTTCTTTTAATTCGCCTTTGGGTCCTTTTACAGTAACCACATTGTCTGCTCCAACTGTAATTGTAACACCTTGTGGAATGGTAACCGGTTTTTTTCCTATACGGGACATAACTTCTGTTTTATTTATTATTGTTTGGTTGTTGACCGGTCAGCTTAGTATAGTTCAGCTTAATGTATCAGCAACAATTTCTTTTTCTTAGTAGATATAACACAAAACCTCACCACCTACATTACCAGCTTTGGCCTGCTTATCTGTCATTACACCTTTAGATGTACTGATGATAGCAACACCTAAACCATTCTTTACACGACGGAAATCTTCCGGCTTAGAGTATTGACGTAAACCCGGACGGCTTACACGCTCCAGTGATTGAATTGCAGGTATGCGTGTTTGAGGATCGTACTTCAAAGCAATTTTAATAACGCCTTGTTTGTTATCATCTTCAAACTTGTATTTTAAAATATATCCCTGATCGTATAAAATTTCAGTGATACGTTTTTTTAGATTTGAAGCAGGAATTTCTACAATTCTGTGGCCTGCCATCTGCGCATTACGAACACGGGTAAGAAAATCTGCAATAGGATCTGTAACCATTTTATTCTTTAATTGAATGATTTAAAATTTGTTTTCTTTGATGCGCATCATATTCAATACCTGCACATCATCCTTTCAAGGATTAGTTTTGAATTACCAGCTGGCTTTTTTTACACCAGGAATAATTCCATTCAGCGCCATGTCACGGAACATTACACGGGATACACCAAAGTAACGCATGTAACCTCTGGGACGTCCGGTGAGCTGGCAGCGGTTTTTTAAACGTACCGGCGATGCATTCTTTGGCAACAAGTCCAAACCAGCATAATCACCGGCAGCTTTCAAAGCAGCACGCTTTTCAGCATACTGAGCTACCTTTTTTTCTCTTTTGTGTTGACGGGCTGTAATTGATTTTTTAGCCATAATTTATGATTAATCTTTTTTAGCATTTTTAAAAGGCATACCCATTTCCTTCAGCAACTCATACGCTTCTTCATTCGTTGAAGCTGATGTTACGAAAGTGATATCCAGACCGGTGATTTTATTCACTTTGTCAATATCAATTTCAGGAAAAATGATTTGCTCAGTTAAACCCATTGTAAAATTTCCACGACCATCAAACGATTTATCATTTACTCCTTTAAAGTCACGCACACGTGGAAGTGATGCAGAAATCAAACGGTCTAAGAACTCATACATATTTACACCACGTAAAGTAACTCTTGCACCAATGGGCATGTTCTTACGCAGTTTAAAATTGGAGATATCTTTTTTAGACATGGTTGCTACTGCTTTTTGTCCGGTAATAGTACCGAGTTCATCAATAGCAATATCTACCAGTTTCTTGTCGTTCACCGCACCGTTTACGCCACGGTTCAAACATATCTTTTCAAGTTTGGGAACCTGCATGATGCTTTTGTAACCAAAACGTTTCATTAAAGCAGGTACAACTTCTGTTTTGTACTTGTTTACTAAACGGGGTGTATATTTTGTAGTGCTCATCTTCTTATTTTTTTAACCTTGGTTAAATTATTTTACGGGTTGTCCTGATTTTTTTGAAACCCTTACCAGCTTTCCGTTTTCACGGCTGCGCTGCACTTTAGTAGCTTGTTTGCCATCCCACAACATTACATTTGAAATGTGAACGGGTGCTTCTTTTTTAACAATACCACCTTTTGTATTTTGTGCTGAAGGCTTGGTGTGTTTGGTAACAATGTTTACACCTTCAACCAATACACGGGCAGCATCGGGAAATACTTCCAGAACTGTGCGTGGTTTCAATACATCTTTATCATCACCGGCAATGATTACAACTGAATCGCCTTTCCTGATGCTAAACTTGGGTTTAAATCTCTTACTCATTTTTTTCGCTTTATGCTTGATGCCAAACGCTAAGGTTTAGCTGAAACTTTTTTCTTTTGCTTCGCTTACAACACTTCAGGAGCCAATGAAATGATTTTCATATATCCTTTATCACGCAACTCTCTTGCTACCGGCCCAAAAATACGTGTACCACGGGGCTCATCAGAAGCATTCAGAATTACAACTGCGTTATCATCGAAACGGATATAAGAACCATCCTTACGACGTAATTTATTTTTTGTACGTACAATAACAGCTTTTGCTACAGTACCTTTTTTAATACCACCGCCGGGTAATGCATCCTTTACAGTGATAACAATCTTATCTCCGATTTTTGCATAATCCTGGCCGCTGTTTCCTAATACTTTGATGCAAAGCACTTCTTTGGCACCACTGTTATCTGCTACGTTTAATCTGCTTTCTTGCTGAATCATATTCTTAAGCTTTTAGCTTTTAGCTTCAGGCCATAAGCCCTGGGCGTTTAATTATAATCAGTTTAACTTGAAGCTTGAAGCACATGGCTTGAAGCTTTTTTTTATTTCGCTTTCTCTACAACTTCCACCAGTCTCCAACGCTTTGTTTTGCTTAACGGACGGCTTTCCATGATCTTCACCGTATCGCCAATACCGCACTCATTTTTTTCATCATGAGCATGGAACTTGGTCGTTTTCTTTAAGAACTTTCCATAGATAGGGTGCTTTACTTTACGTTCAACCGCCACCGTAATGGTTTTATCCATTTTGCTGCTGGTTACAACACCTGTTTTTGTTTTGCGCAAATTTCTTTCTAACATTGTTTTGCTTTTTTGCTTTATTTCCCTTTTCAGGGAGATGGGCATTACATACCCAATTGTTTCTTGCTTAATTCTGTTTTTAAACGGGCAATATCACGGCGAAGTCCACGAATGCTCACCGGATTCTCCAGGGGAGAAATAGCGTGTGCAAACTCAAGCTTCTTTAAACGCATTTCATCTTCTTTAATGCGTGCTGTGAGATCTGAAACATTTAGTTCTTTTATGCTCTTTAAATAATCAGCTGTCTTTGTTGCCATGTTAATCAGTTTAATCAGTTCAACTTTATTATTACGCCATTAAATCTCTGCGTACAATGAATTTTGTTTTAATAGGAAGCTTTTGTGCAGCCAATGCCATTGCCTCTTTTGCAACCGCTTCGGTAACACCATCAGCTTCAAACAAAATACGTCCCGGCTCAATGATAGCAGCCCATCCTTCAGGGTTACCTTTACCTTTTCCCATACGAACCTCTGCAGGTTTGCGAGTAATGATTTTATCAGGAAACACACGGATCCACACATTCCCTTCACGTTTCATGGCACGTGTCATGGCCTGGCGTGCACTTTCTATCTGGCGATTGGTTAACCATATTGGTTCCAATGCTTTTAAAGCATAAGATCCGAATGATATAGTACTGCCACGCTTAGCCACAGCCCGGATACGACCTTTCTGCTGTTTTCTGTGTTTTGTTCTTTTCGGCTGTAACATTGTCTGTTATATTTCTTGTTACTATTTGTTGTTTGATTCGTACTTCGCACATCGTACATTATACTTTGTACTTATTGCTACATACTTATTTGTCTTATTATCCTTTACGACTGTCTCTGCGTTGTCCGCCACCGCCACCACGACGATCATCTCTTCTATCACCACCACCTCTTCTATCGCCACCACCATCTTCACGACGATCTTTCCGATCGCTCACATCACTCTTGCCACCAATGAAATTGGGGTTAAGGTCACGCTTGGTTAATACTTCCCCTTTACAAATCCATACTTTAATACCAATCTTACCATATACTGTTAAGGCAAACAGGTTGGCATAATCAATATCCATACGGAAAGTATGTAATGGAGTACGGCCTTGTTTGATTTCTTCAGTACGTGCAATTTCAGCACCACCTAAACGTCCTGCTACTTTCACTTTAATTCCTTCAGCACCCATACGCATGGCAGAAGCAATCGCCATTTTCACCGCACGTTTGTAATTGATACGGTTTTCAATCTGCCTTGCAATAGTATCAGCAACAATTGTTGCATCAACTTCCGGGCGACGGATTTCCAAAATATTTATCTGAACATCTTCCTTACCGGTCAATTTCTTTAATTCTTCTTTAATACGATCTACCTCTCCACCACCTTTACCAATGATGATCCCTGGTTTTGAAGTATGAATGGTTACAATCAATTTGTTGAGTGTACGCTCAATCACAATTTTAGAGATACCACCTTTATTAATACGGGCATTGAGATAAGTTCTGATCCTGTTGTCTTCGATCAGTTTACCTGCATAGTCTTTTTTACTGGCATACCAGTTACTATCCCATCCGCGGATGATCCCTAACCTGTTACCAATTGGATTTGCTTTCTGACCCATAGAATGGTTTAAATTTTATCAATTAATTTTTTATCTACAAT
>JANMOR010000393.1:0-3180 GCA_031369435.1 Chitinophagaceae bacterium | reverse complement strand
GCCCCATTACCACCAATCAATACATGGAAGGACAGATCATTTCCATTGATCATTTCGAAAATGTGATCGTCAATATTACACAGGATGAATTTGAGACGCAGCGTAAGGGCCGCCGCTTTAAAATTGTGTTTAAAAGGGATGAAGTGATCGACCGTTTCAGTGAAACCTATGCTGATGTTAACGAAGGAGAGAAACTGGCTATGTTCAATTCAGCAGGGTATCTTGAAATTGCCATTAACAAAGGAAATGCTGCTGGATTGTTTGGCCTGCACGGCTACTCTGAAAAAAGCAGCAATCAATACACCCAAGCCCGGTTATTCTACCAAACAGTTCGGGTTTATTTTGAATAAAAATACCAAAGCCCCCTCCGCCGCTGAAGGGGGAACTGTTTTGCACAACCCTTGCTTTTCTAACAGTGCAATAAAAATCAATAAAGTAGAAATTTATTGAAAGTAGAACCTAAACATGAAATGCTTAATTCAATTGCAATTATATAAAAGGAAGTTTTGCCTCCCTCTCCAAAGGAGAGGAAAAGAGGTCAGACGATAAATGTCTGACTCCGACCATAGCGTCGGAGGTGAGGTTCTGTTAAAACAGAATACAAATTCTCGTTTATACCCCCATCTCCTTATTTTTGCCTGCCCGCATTAAAACGGGATTTCTAAACCAATCGCTTTTTATGAATTTCCAAAAGCTCAACAACATCACAGGCTGGATCATTGGCCTCATTGCATGCGCTGTTTATATTGTTACCATGGAACCCACCGGCAGTTTATGGGATACAGGTGAATTTATTTCCTGCGCTTATAAATTAGGTATTCCACATCCTCCCGGCGCTCCTTTGTTTTTATTGCTGGGCAGGTTGTTTACATTGTTCACTCCCGGCGATGCTGCAATTGGTGTAAACCTTTTGTCAGCATTATCAAGCGGGTTTACCATCATGTTCCTTTTCTGGACCATTACTCATTTTGGAAGAAGAATGGTTGAAAAAGGAAATGAAGAATTGCAGGGTAACCAATTGTTCAGTGTAATGGCAGCAGGTGTTATTGGCGCTTTGGCTTATACGTTCAGCGATTCTTTCTGGTTCAGTGCTGTTGAAGGTGAAGTATATGCCCTTTCTTCTTTGTTTACTGCAGTTGTATTCTGGGCAATCCTCAAATGGGAACATGAAGATATTAAAGCAGGCGATGATGATATCAAACGCACACATGCTGAGCGTTGGATCATCATGATTTTCTTTATGATGGGGTTAAGTATTGGTGTGCATCTGTTGAACCTCTTAACCATTCCCGCTATTGTAATGGTGTATTATTTCCGCAGGTATAAACCAACATGGACAGGTGGTATTGTTGCTTTTGTTATAGGAGTGGCTCTGATTGGGTTGGTACAAAAAGCAGTTATCCAATGGAGCATTTCAAGTGCCGGCTGGTTCGACCGTTTATTTGTCAATACTTTTAATCTACCTTTTTTCTCAGGATTTATTTTCTTTTTTGCCATCATTGCTGCCCTTATATGGTTTGGATTAAGATGGGCACAAAATAATCACTGGCGCTTTTTGCGTTTAGGTTTATGGAGTTTTGCATTTATGCTGGTAGGTTATTCTACTTACATCACAACCATGATCCGTTCCAATGCCAACCCCGGTATTGATATGAACGATGTGAATAATCCTATTTCTTTAGTAAGCTATCTCAGTCGTGAACAATATGGTGATGTGCCTTTATTAAAAGGACAGGTGTTTACAGCAGAGCCTGAGTATGAAGATGTAGGTGATATCTATCAACGGATAGGTGATAAATATGAAATTGTAGGCAAAAAACGGAAAGCAGTTTATCCTGCTGAGCAAACAATGGTATTTCCCCGTGTATGGGATGCCAGCAATGATCAGGGACATGCTGATTATTATGCATCTTTCTTAGGTATTGAAAAATTGCAGAATAAACAAACAGGTCAAACATCTTATGATCGGGATCCTGATATGGCTGATAATTTTAAATTCTTTTTTCAATACCAGGTTGGTATTATGTACGGGCGTTATTTCATGTGGAATTTTGCAGGTAAACAAAATGATGTGCAGGGCGTAGGTGAAAAAAGAAATGGTAACTGGATCAGCGGTATTTCGTTTTTAGATAATGCCCGTTTGGGTAATCAGAAAATGATGCCCGACAGTTTGAAAAATAATAAAGCAAACAATACCTTATTCTTCCTCCCTTTCTTACTTGGATTGTTTGGTATTATTCAGCAATACAGTAAACACAAACGTGATGCATTGATTGTTGGATTACTGTTTTTATCAACTGGTCTTGCAATTGTCATATATCTTAATCAGGCCGGCCCGCAACCACGTGAACGGGATTACGCTTATGTGGGCAGTTTCTATGCATTTGCCATCTGGATAGGTCTTGGATTTTTCCTTGTGAAAGAAATGTTGGAGAAATTCATCAAAGGTGCAGGTGCCTCTTATGCCGCAGCAGCATTGTGTTTCCTTGCTGTTCCTGTATTAATGGCCAGCCAGGAATGGGATGATCATGATCGCAGTAAAAAAACAATTGCACCCGATCTTGCAACTGATTATTTAGAAAGCTGTGCACCCAATGCTATATTATTTACCGTTGGTGATAATGATACTTATCCATTATGGTATGCACAGGAAGTAAAAGGTATTCGTCCTGATATAAGAGTCATCAATACAAGTTTATTAGGGACAGACTGGTATATGAATCAACTCCGGTATAAAGTAAATGAGAGCGATCCCATTGATGTTATCTGGAATGAAGAACAGATTGCAGGTGATAAACGCAATGTTGTTTATTATATTCCGAAATCGCAAACGGATACTTCTTATGCTGATCTGTACACACAAATGAAAGACCAGGCAGGCAGTGATGCAGAAAATAAAATGTACCGTGCACAAAATGGTGAACTGCTCAATTATTTCTCTTTTAACCGTGTTACTGTTCCGGTTGATAAAAGTTTTGTTGTACAGAACGGAACCGTTACTTCTAAAGACAGTGTGGTGAATGAAGTGAAATTCCAGTTGACCAAAGGTTATCTGTTTAAAAATGATGCCGCTATTCTCAATGTGATTGCTGCCAATAAATGGAAGCGTCCTATCTACTTTACACAACCTTTGCAATTAGGTTTTGATGAATACCTGCGCCAGGATGGATTAACATATCG
>JANMOR010000370.1:0-7639 GCA_031369435.1 Chitinophagaceae bacterium | reverse complement strand
TTTAAAATTGAAAGGTGTTGAAAAAGGAATTAACGACAGAGCTTTTGACCGGGCTATAGTTTTACACGGATCAGATTATGTGTCAGCACAATTTGCAAACAACAACGGTTATCTTGGACGGAGCCTTGGTTGCCCGGCAGTACCGGTGAAACAAAGTGCCGGCATTATCAATACCATTAAAAACGGAAGTGTTTTATTTATTTATCACCCCAATAAAAAATACAGGGAGCAATCAACCATCTTAAACAGTTAATCGTTTTGTTATAAATAGTTGTTTTGTATTTAAGTTTCAAACTCCCGATCTACGGGAGTTTTTATTTTACGATCATCCATGCTATTGCCTGGATAAGAACTCCGGTAATAAATCCAACATAAATTTCAGCAGGTTTGTGATCGCTCACAATAAAACGGCTGCTGCATGTAATACCTGCAATGAAGAAAGCAAGCAGTAAGGAAAGCACATCATCTAACCTGTTGTTGAAAAGAAGTAAGGTAAAAAAACTTACCAATCCGCCTGCAGCTATTGCATGCATGCTTATTTTCATATAGTTGTTGATGAGTAGTGATGCAGAAGAAGTAATAAAAAGAGAAAGTAAAAAGGCCCTCATCTCCAGGGGATCAACTAATTGCTTAGACACATAAAAACTCCAAAAGAAAAAAGTAATACAGGCTACATAAGGAATGATCCTGTCTTTCTGTGTGCGAAGTTGAATTGATTTAATAAAGCCTAAGGCTTTGAGTAGTAGCACAGTTACCAACGGTAAAAAAATACTGGTGCTGAACACACGAAGAAAAACAATCATTTTTTCAAAAGATGTTTCGCCCGTAAACACAAGACTGTTGCGGTAAAGCAGGTACAGGCATACCCATGCAATCATGAACAAGGGGTGAAAAAGATAAGAAAAAAAAATAGCCAGCACTTTTACAACAGTTGAATGCAAATTTGAAGTAACTCTCATCCCGCCATTTTCATTCACGGTCATTTGTTCCATACTTTATAACTGTTTACGTAACCTTGCCACAGGAATATTGAGTTGTTCCCTGTATTTAGCCACCGTTCTGCGTGCAATATTATAGCCTTTTTCCTGAAGTAATTCTGTTAAACGTTCATCACTTAATGGCTTGCGTTTTTCTTCTGCATCAACCATATCAAACAATATTTTCTTTACTTCCCTTGTTGAAACTTCTTCACCACTTTCTGTACTTAACGATTCGCTGAAGAAAAATTTTAACCGGTAGGTACCAAACTCTGTTTGTACAAACTTGCTGTTGGCTACACGACTGACTGTTGAAATATCAAGTCCTGTTTTTTCAGCAATATCTTTTAAGATCATTGGCTTGAGTACCGTTTCATCGCCTGTAAGAAAAAACTCTTCCTGGTGTTTCATGATGGAGCCCATGGTGTGCAGCAATGTATTCTGTCGTTGTTTGATGGCATCAATAAACCAACGTGCTGCATCAATTTTCTGTTTAATGAACATCACCGCTTCCTTTTGCCTTTTATCTCTTTTGCTGCCCCTGTCATATTCTTTGAGCATATCCCTGTATCCTTCGCTGATGCGGAGATCGGGTGCATTCCGGGAATTCAATGTTAGCTCCAGCTTGCTGTTGTTATTCAAAATATAAAAATCGGGTACGATATAGGTTTCTGCTTTATTTACTTCACCAACGTTGCCTCCCGGTTTTGGATTGAGTTTAATGATTTGCTGAATAACAGCTTTCAGCTGGTCATCATCCAACGAAAGACTTCTTTGAATTTTTTCGTAATGCTTTTTGGTAAACTCATCAAAATACTTTTCAAGGATGAGGATGGCAGTTTGAATATCTTTTGCAGGATTTGATTTTAGTTTATGCCGCAATTGAATCAACAAACATTCCTGCAGGTTGCGGGCACAGATTCCCGGCGGATCGAATTGCTGAATGAGATGAATGATTTCTTCAATACCCTGTTCAGAACTTTCAATGTTTTGTCGAAAAGCCAGGTCATTTACAATGGCACTGTTTTCCCTGCGCAGGTAACCATCATCATCAATACTGCCAACGATCTGCTCAGCAATCACCTGACGCTTCTCATCCAGTTTCAACATTCCTAATTGCTGCAACAATACTTCGTAAAAACTGGTTTCTAATTTAACGGGTGAAGTTTTCCGTTCTTCCTGGTCGGAGTAATTATCTTCCCTTGTTCTGTAATCAGCAATATCATCGTCGCCTTCATTTACATAATCGTTGATGTCGAGGCTTCCATATTCATCTTCGCTGCCATCCAAGTCATAATTTTCGTCTTCGCTGCTGTCAAATTCATCCTTAATTTCTTCGTTGTTCTGTTCATCACTATCCTCATCGCTTTGCTCAAGAGCCGGGTTTTCTTCCATCTCCTCCTTAATCCGTTCTTCCAGATTGGCCGTAGGTACCTGCAGCAACTTCATTAACTGAATTTGCTGTGGTGATAGTTTTTGTAGTAATTTTTGTTGCAATCCTTGACTAAGTGCCATTTCCCCGATACAGTTTTTTAGTTACTTTGCAATGTTCAGGGGGCTAAATTATCAAAAAATACGTTCATGAATAAAAATTGGAACAATTTTTGTGCTTCTGTCGCTCTTTTCTTAACATTCACCTGTTCAAGTGAGGCTCAATCTGCTGCTGATAATGCCCGTCCTGTATGGGTTCCGGCAAAAATTTTAACGGTTTCACCGGTTATTAGCCCCTCCATTTTATTTTTACAGCAACAGCCTGTTGTTCGGGTAAATCTGGGTAATCCTTTTAATCATTGGGGTATTATGTGCCTGGGGGAATATCAGCTTGAAAAGAAAACAGGAATCCCATTTCGTTTCAGGCTCGGTTCTTTAGACTATGTCAATAAGCTGGAAGGAAAGAAATAAACTACCTGGCAAAAAAAAGCAGCAAAAGAATTTGCTGCTCAGTTAGCAATTACTTTAACATTTATCGTTTCCCCCACACAGCAACCCTTGCTCTTCCTTTTGAGCGGCCAATTGTTGAATACAGGAATTCAACCCGGTCTAATTTTCTTACGCCACCCGGTAAATCAATCACCCTGCTTTCCTGACCTGCCCTGAAGGCATTCTTTAACGGAACATTCATCTTTTCACCGTTTTCAAAATAAATATCCATGTCATCGATTCTTAACGGCCCGTCGGTTATCCTGATTTTAATTTGACGGAAAGCGTCATTACCTCCCACTCTTAAAACATCCCGGTCGGGACCAAAAGCAGCCCATTTATCTCCAATAAAACGCCAGCCTTGTTGCTGCGTAGTAAAGGAGTTGAAAACTGTTAAGGTAAACACCGCTACAAATACAAAACAAATTTTTTTCATGTTGTAATTTTTGAAGTGAAAATTCTTTTGCAGTTCGACAGAAAATATAGCCAAAAGTTAAAGTACTGCTTTGATAAATATTTTGCAAGCAAATCATTAAAAACTACTTGCATCATTATCCTGTGTGATTCCAGCAATGTCAATATTGCAGTTGATTCTTGAAAGATGATTTACAACTGCACGGATTTCAGCAAATGTATATTCGGGGCCAAGCAATCCTTTCATTTCCCCATGTTTCATTTCAGGATTATTGATTATGGCTTCTTTAATAATTTCAATTTTATTATCTGTAACCAATTTGAATATTGAAATGTCTCCGGTTTTAACCCCTTCTGCTAAATGTCCCTCAATGGTACTTTTTGCCAGGTTGCGGAGTTTGGCAATTTCTTCTGTATTTTTTCCTTCTTTAAAATACTGCAGGGTAACTGAAAAGGAACTTACTTTATCGGCATTGCCGGCAGATGGTTCTTTACGTTGGCGTTTTGGAGGAGCTGATCTGGCTTCCATATTTGTTTCAAGATGCTGTTCATTGCAATAGTTTTCTACCATATCAATAATCTCATCGCCATACTTTTCAACCTTTGCTTTTCCAAATCCGCTTAGTAAGATTAAATGCTCTTTTGTAAGGGGAAGGTAAGTACAGATTTCTGTGAGGCTGTTACTGTTGGCAAGCATATAAATGGGGAGATTATTTTCTTCACATACCCTGTCTCTCCATTCTTTCAGTTGAAAATAAAGTTGAGCATGATGGATGTCTGTTGCTGTTTGTTTTCTTTTACTGGCATAACTGCTGATCTGGAAACGGGGGATGGCCAGGTTGAGTTTATGTTTCAAAAAACCTGAAACAGAAAATATTTCCTTTCCATATTTCAATAAATAAATAGTGGTATGGAGTGCAACACAAAGTGATTGCAGCTGTTCATTGATTTCTTCTGCTGCTGTTTTATGTTCTGTAATAAGAGGATGTTGATTCACCGCTTGCTGCAATGCTGTTAACCTGGGCAGAAAATAAAGAGCCGCATCCTGTATTCTTTTTTGCAGGGCAGGATTGTTTTCGATCACTGCTTCTTCCTTCATCAGTTCATGAATTCGATAAATGAATTTTTGTGCAACTGATTTTTCTGTTTCAAATTGCAGCAGAAGTTCTGTTGCCCAACTTTCTGCATCTTCATTTACCTCATGTTTGTGTTTGATGATGTTCTGCTGTAATTGTTTGATGGCAGTTTCAATATCCCTGAATAAAAAAAGATCTTCGAGCAACAACAGTGTAAATAATTTTCTTGCCTGCTCAAACCGTTCTGCCAAAGAGCCTTTTGTTGTTAATGTGTTTTGTCCGTTGAGCACATGCTCATTATTGAAAATAACCGACGATTGAATTTTGGTAAGTAAAACAATACCATCAATACTGGTGCAGCGGCTCAATGCTACATACACCTGTCCACTGGTAAAGGAGGCACCTGCATCGATCATTACTTTATCAAAAGTTAAGCCCTGGCTTTTATGAATGGTGATGGCCCATGCCAGGCGTAAAGGGTATTGCTCAAATGTGCCCATTACTTCCTGCTCCAGTTTGCCATCGCTTCTGTTTAAAGTATAGCGTGCATTTTCCCATGATTCTTTTTGTACACGTATTTCTTCTCCTTCACTTACAACAATGATATCATCATCATCAAGCGATTTAATAACTCCGATCTTTCCATTGAAATAACGTTTGGCAATTACATCGTTTTTGAGAAACATCACCTGTGCCCCTTCTTTCAAGACCAATGTTTCATCAGCCGGATAAATATTCTCAGAAAACTCTCCTTCAATATTTGCTTTGTAAGTAAATGAAGAGGAATGGAGTTGTTGTAACTGCTGGCGGTTAATGAGCTCGGCCTGGTTATTATGCGAAGTAAGGGTAATGTATTTTTCATCGGCCAATGGTTGAAAGCCGGGAATAAACCGCTTATTGAGCAATTCAAAATCTTCCTGTTCAATCTGGTTATTCCTCACTTTGTTTAACAGCTCCACAAAACTTTGTTCTTTTTGCCTGTAGATTTTATTCAACTCGATGAGTAAAGGCATCTGCTCCTTAATCACAAGACTGTCGAAAAAGAAAGTTGATTGGTAATACTCCTGCAGGATGCCCCACTCCTGGTTTTTTGCAACAGGTGGCAACTGAAACAAATCACCGATAAAAACCAATTGCACTCCGCCAAAAGGAACTTGATGCTGATAACGGATACTTCTTAAAATAGTATCAATGGCATCCATTACATCGCAGCGAACCATACTCACTTCATCAATGACCAGCACTTCCATTTTTCGTAATAACTGTAGGCGTTGTTTGTTAAAACGGATTTTCGAAAGCATTTCGCTTTTAGCAGCAGTTGTTGGAAGAAATGGATGAAAAGGTAATTGAAACAAACTGTGTAAAGTAACCCCTCCTGCATTGATAGCAGCAACGCCAGTAGGTGCTGCCACGATAATATTTTTGGAACAATGTTCTTTAAGATATTTAAGAAAAGTTGTTTTACCTGTTCCTGCCTTACCGGTTAAGAAAATACTTTCCTGTGTTTCTGTAACAAATCGAAAAGCCAGATCAAAGATATCGTTGCGTTCAATTACCTGCATAAGATAAAGATAGAATGATAAAGGAAAACACCGGCTAAAGAAAGTAACCAAAACAATTTCTTTAACCGGTGTTGATTTTGCTATGCTTTCATTTTTTCTCCCAGCATCAGCAATTCATTTACCTGTACTTCGGTAATGTATTTTTTATTACCGTCTTTATCTGTATAATTCCGGTTAACGAGTTTGCCTTCAACTACTACTTCTTTTCCTTTGGTTAAATATTTTTCGGCAATCTCAGCCACCTTACCCCAGGCGATCATATTATGCCATTGTGTTTCAGTAATCTTTTCGCCTTTGGCATTACGGTAGCTTTCATTGGTGGCAATACTGAAACGGGCCATTTTTTTACCCCCGTCTAATGTTTTTACTTCCGGTGCGTTGCCCAGGTTACCAATCAGTTGAACTTTGTTCTTAAGTGCGTACATGACTTTGAAATTTAATTGTTTTGAATTTTGTTATCTCAGTCAACCGTTTGTTTGCGATTGACAACACAAAGATGATATGCGGTAAAAGCCTTATCCGGTTTTTAACCGTTTACTCCCGAAGCTAAACGTGTAAAAACGTTTGCACACGGATAAAATAGTTGTATCTTCTGCCCCAAAACCAATGCTATGGCTGCATTAACGGAAATAAAACAAAAAACCTGTTTGGCTTGTGGAAAAGCATTGAAAGGGCGTGTAGATAAAAAATTCTGTGATGATTATTGTCGTAATAATTACAACAACCAGCAAAAAGCAAAGGGTGTACACAGCAATTATGTAAGAAATATCAACAATACATTACTCAAGAACCGACGCATTTTAGAAGACATCTTACCTGCTGGTGAGGAAACGGCCAAAGCCAATAAAGACAAATTGCAACGACTGGGTTTTTATTTTAAATACTTCACTCATATTTACACAACCAAAACAGGAAAGACATATTTCTATTGTTATGATTATGGTTACCTGCCGCTGGAGAATGATTGGTTCTTGATTGTGAAAAGGAAGGAAGATTGATCCCTATGCAAGTTATAATTTCACAGATGATTCCCTGATTTGCAACTCCGGTGTAAGAACCCGTTTTTCATATTCCGTTACGGTTCGTTTACTTTCCACTAATTGTAATAATAATTCTGTTGCTGCCCTGCCCATTTCTTCTGCCGGTTGCCTTACCACTGTTAATGGCGGATCAACCAGCTCTGCAATATCTGAATTAGAAAAACCGATCAGCGCCACGTCTTTTGGAATAATCAATCCTCTTCGCTTGATTGTTTTCAAACAACCTGTTGTAAGTTTTTCACTGGTTGTAATAATGGCATCTGGCTTTTCTTTTAAGGTAAACAGGTTATTCACAGCTTCTTCAATTTCTGAAAACACCATGCCTCCATAGAAACAATGCTGTACATATTGCTTGCTGTATGAAAGACTGTTTGCTTTCAGTGCATCATGATAACCTGCCAGACGTTCATTGGTGATGGATAGAAATTCCGATCCTGCAATGGCAGCAATTCGTTTAAATCCATTCATGATCAGGTGCTCTGTTGCTTCATAAGCACCTTTATAATTATCAACCACTACTTTGTGCGTATCAATCTCATCATGAATACGATCAAACAATACAATAGGCATTCCTCTTGCCTGCAACGCTTTGATATGTGTGAGATCGGTTGTTTCAGTGGAAAGAGAGATCAATATACCATCGACAGATC
>JANMOR010000343.1:0-3100 GCA_031369435.1 Chitinophagaceae bacterium | reverse complement strand
GCATAAGCGTCCCATTCACCAATCCAGAAATCGAATTGCCGGTACATTGGACTGTTGCAGGGTTTGCTGTTGGTTTGTGAAAATCCCGAATGCGTAAACAACAATAAAGAAAGGAGTAAAAAAGGCCTTATCATACAAGTTGTATTTGGGTGAGTATTAAATTTATTTCATCCTTTCCGTTTTCTTTCGTTTCTTTTTATGAGTGGTATGTCCGGATAAGAAGTGTTGGATCGTCATTCAGTTAAATAACCAATTCATATTATGGCTACAACAATTTTACAGAAAATAGTATTTAAGAATACCACTGTTGAAACGCTTTACAACCTGTATATGGATGCAAAGAAACACAGCGATGTAATTATGGCACCGGTTAACATCCAAAATAAAGAAGGCGCTTCTTTTACAGCCTATGACGATTATATAACTGGCAAAAACTTACAACTTATCCCGGGGAAGTTGATTGTACAAAGCTGGTGGGCCAGCGATTGGAATGAAAAAGAAACCATTTCCACTTTTATTTTATTGTTGGAGCAAAAAGGGAAGGATGCGATTGCGAACATGACGCATGCCAATGTGCCTGATGAACAATACAATTCCATCAAAGAGGGTTGGGATCAATTCTACTGGAAACCATGGAAAGAGTATTTAAAAGCATTCAAAACAAAAAAATAATTTCAGTTCCTGTCCGGAAACCGGAAGCTCATTCGTCATTCAATAAATCATTTTAAAACAATCAAAAACTACAAGTATGGAAAAGTTTATGTTGATCTTCCAGGGCGAAATGGCCGGAACAGCACCCTCACCCGAGCAAATGCAGGAAAACATGGGTAAATGGATGGCATGGATTGATAGCCTGGCAAAGTCGGGCAAATATGTAAGTGGCGAACCCTTGTTACCCGGTGGTAAAGTGATCAAAGGCAATCACAAAAATGTAACGGATGGTCCGTTTGCCGAAGGCAAAGAAATTATCGGTGGTTATTTTATCATTAACGCCGAAGATTATGACGAAGCTATTGCCCTGTGCGACGGCTACCCTGATTATGAAACCGGCGGTACCGTTATTGTACGGCAGGTGCAGAAAATGGAAGTACCGGCTTAACATTTTAATCAATGCTCCGTTAAAAGCGGGGCATTGATCAATCGAAAAAAATCTAAATTGCACAAAAGATTGTTTGAGTACTTCTCCCCATATTGAAGAAACAATTGATCATCTCTTCCGGCATGAGTGGGGAAAGCTGGTATCGGTTCTCACTAAATTATTTGGTCCGCAAAATTTACAATTGGCTGAAGATGTTGTACAGGATACCTTGTTAACTGCACTTAGCAACTGGAAGATGAAAGGACTTCCGCAAAACCCATCTGCATGGTTATTTACTGCTGCAAGAAATAAAGCAGTAGATGTGTTACGTCAGCAAAAAAGAAAAAATGAATTTGCAAAAAACATTACCCCTCTTCTTCAATCAGAATATACACTGGCACCAACGGTAAAAGAAATGGTGAGTGTCAATACCATTGATGATGATCAGTTGAGGATGATGTTTGTTTGTTGTCATCCGGCTTTATCTACCGAGGCTCAGGTATCACTGATTCTAAAAACACTTTGCGGATTTAATGTAACAGAAATTGCCCGGGCTTTTGTCATCAGTTATGATACTGTTGAAAAAAGATTGTACCGTGCACGTCAAACATTTCGGGAGAATAAAGTGGAGTTTGAATTACCTCCAGCTGAAGAACTGGAGAACCGGTTGGAAACAGTGTTAATGGCCATCTATCTTTTATTTAACGAGGGATATAACAGCACCAATCATGAAGACCTGATCCGCAACGACCTGATGAACGAAGCCATGCGTTTGTGTGAACTGATTTGCCGCAGCCCTTCTGTGAATCATGCCAACACACATGCGTTGATGGCGTTGATGTGTTTTACTGCATCAAGAAATAATGCAAGACTGGATGATGAAGGAAATATACTTTTATTAAAACAACAGGACCGTACGAAATGGAACAGGGCGTTGATTGAAACTGGTGTATATCACCTGGAAGAATCAGCAGCGGGTGAAACCATCAGCAAATATCATATTGAAGCGGGCATTGCCTATGAACATGCACAGGCAAGAGATTATGATCATACCAACTGGAACAATATTCTGCATTGCTATAATTTACTTTATCAATTATATCCAACTCCCATCATTGCACTCAACAGGGCAATAGTTGTAAGCGAGTTAAGAGGAGCGGCTGAAGGCATTAAAGCCATTGAAGCCATTCACGATCTGGCCTCTTTAAAAAAATATTATCTCCTGCCTGCTACGCTCGGTGAATTGCATTGGCAAATTGGTGAATACAACAAGGCGAAAGAATATTTTGATGAAGCCATTACACTAACACAGTCGGCAATCGAAAAAAAACTACTCCAGCAAAAGATCAACCAGCAGGCGGAGTAAAAAAAATTTTCTTCGGTTTTATGCAATTCATTGCACTCTTACATCCCATAAGCAAATCCTTTGTTTATGGCAGTTGCAATGAAGCAATGGGATGCCCGCTATTTCCAGGTGGCATTCCAGGTAATCTTTTTGTCTTATGGTTTGATGTTTCTGCAGTGGAAAGCAGAATGGTTGCAGTATAGTTTATACATCGGTACCGCATTGATCCTTCAATGGGTCTGCGATGCGATTGTTGCAAAAAAAATATTCTCCCCGTTTCAATGGACAAGCGGCGGATGGAAGAGTGCCATCATCAGCTCACTCAGTTTGTGTTTGTTATTAAAAACAAATGACTGGACCATTTGCATTCTTGCTTCAGCATTTTCAGTTCTCAGTAAATATATTTTTCGCATCAATGGTAAACATGTGTTCAATCCATCTGCATTTGGAATTGTTGCAACAATTTTGTTTACGGGTAAAGCATGGCTCAGCCCCGGTCAATGGGGCAGCAGTGCAGTCATCTTTTTTGCAGTTTGCTGTTTAGGTTTTATTGTGGTAACCCGTGTACAGAAACTGGATATTACATTGGCTTTCCTTTTCACATTTGCCGGGTTACTTTTTGCAAGGCAGGTGATTTATCTTCATTGGCCCATTGATTTCTTTTTGCAATCCATTTC
>JANMOR010000321.1:0-2276 GCA_031369435.1 Chitinophagaceae bacterium | reverse complement strand
ATACCACCGCTCTTTCCTAATTTAATATTGAAATAATCGCAGGCTTTCAATTTTGCCAAACGTTCAGCATCATGTTCATCAAAACAACTTTCATCACACATGATATTAATGGGACTGTTCTTTTTTACAAATGGCAGCTCCGTATAATTCCACCTGGCAATAGGCTCTTCACAATGTTCAATACCAAAATCTTTTAGAGCATTCAATGTTGCAATAGCAGTATCAACATCCCAGCCCTGGTTGGCATCAATACGCAAAGGCAATTCATTTCCAATGACATCACGAATAGCTTTGATTCGTGCAACATCTTCAGTTGTTGTAGTGCCGAGTTTTACTTTAATGGAAGGAAAACCTTCTGATTTATATTGCAGGGCTTCTGTAGCCATCTTTTCGGGAGTGCCCAGGCCAACCGTCATGTCGGTTGAAATGATTTTGTTTTTTGTTCCGCCGAGAAATTGATATAGCGGTTGATTGGCATGTTGCGCCGCAATATCATACAAAGCCATATCAAATGCACTCTTGATGCTTTCGTTCCGGGTGATGATGCGATCCATTGCCGTTACACAATCTTCGATCTGCAAGGGATTTTTTCCTTTTAATATTGCAGCTAAATATTGACCAACGATAAAGCAGGTGTCCATGCTTTCACCGTTGATACTCATATACGGACTGCATTCACCGTAGCCACTGATTCCCTCCTTAGTACGTATGATAATTAAAATATTATCAGCATCATATTGTGCACCCAACGATATGACAAAAGGTTGTTTGAGTGGAATACAGAGTTTGTAAATTTCAATTTGTTCTATGAGGAGGGTTCCAGTATTCATAGCCATAAAGATTCAAAAAAATTCCATTCACTTTGCTTGCAGTTCAAAAAAAGGTTCTCTAACTTAGTCTTCCTTTAGAACAAGGGTTTGTTTTTTATCAACATACTGCTTTATCCATTAAGTTCTGAAAGATGTTGACTTTGAAAAATAATAAAAGTTAACAGCCTTCAATCCTCCTGAGTATCCATCCATTGAAAACCTTCTTTATTCACTTTTAAATTAAATTAAAATGAAAAGACAGTTTTTCATCTTGTCTGTTTTGGTTTTTGTGTTCAGTGTGGCATTCATGTCGTGTAAAAAATCGACTGATTTAACAGATCCAAACAATACAGCTAAAACAGATAAGCCATTTCCGGAAAATGATAACAGCATTATTGTAATGCCCGATGACGGATCGCCAAGTTTATTCCAGGTAAACGGGAATGATGACAAGTACAATACATTTTATGGTCCGCAGGTGCAAATCGGGAACGGGCATATGCGTTCATGGATCAATATTACACATGCAGGAAAGCCATTAGCGATTGGTATTGAAATGACCGATGGCGCCTTAAATAACCTGCCAACAGACCCCAGTGATTTTGGCCATGCAACTTTTATCCTGAAGCTGCATCATAAGGCAACAGCGGTTACTCCTTTTAAACATATTATGGTCAACTGGAATGTGCATGGTCATGAACCTCCTCATGTGTATGACGTGCCTCATTTTGATTTTCATTTTTATAAAGTTTCAAATGAAGATCGGTTGGCAACAACCGATCCGGTCAAATTCAATATTCTTCCGCCAGCTGGTTATACACCAAACTTGTATTTAAAAATTCCCGGAGGAGTTCCACAGATGGGAGCACATTGGATTGATCTGTTATCTCCTGAAGTACAGGTACCTCCGAATAACTTGCCCTTTACCCATACCTTCATTTACGGTTCTTATGATGGGGCTGTAACATTTGTTGAGCCAATGATTACGCATGCTGTATTGAGTGGTGGCGGAACCGTTCATCAATGGTATCGGCAACCAATACATTTTTCGCCAACAGGCACCAACTATCCTCAGCGATATAATATCTGGGAGAATGATGATAACGGAAGACATTATGTTTCTTTAGATCAGATGATGATGCGATAACTTTTATTATTAAAGAAACGAAACCCTCCGCATTTAAACGGAGGGTTTCTTATTAATAAGGATTGCGTTTATTTTTTTATTTTATCAACTTCAATTCTTTAATAAGATGAGGTGCGCCGCCCAGTTTATCAATACACCAAAGTACATAACGGATGTCAACACAAATGGTGCGGTTGAGATCTTTATCAAACGCCAACTTATGACTGAGTGCTTCATAGTTGCCATCAAAAGCTAAACCAATCAACTCTCCATTTCCATTGATGACGGGTGAACCACTGTTGCCACCGGTGATATCGTTGGTAGTAATAAATCCAATCACC
>JANMOR010000261.1:0-5203 GCA_031369435.1 Chitinophagaceae bacterium | reverse complement strand
GAGTTGATGCTGCTTCTTATCTTGGTGTTCCCATTCCTGTTGGAGATGAAATTACAGGTGTACTAAGTGTGCAAAGCACAGAACATGAGAACAGGTTTAATGAGAGTGATCTCCGTCTCTTATCTACCATTGCATCTTCAGTTGGTGTTGCATTAAACAATGCTGCTCTTTTTGAAGATGTACAACTGGCTAAAATGGAAGCAGAAGCTGCCAGTAAAGCGGCAGAAAAAGCAAACGAAGCCAAGAGTGCATTTCTATCAACTGTAAGTCATGAATTAAGAACTCCATTAACATCAGTACTTGGTTTTGCTAAAATCATCCGGAAAAGATTAGATGAAAAAATATTTCCTGCTGTAGATAAAACCGATCCTAAAACTGAAAAAACAATTAACCAGATCACTGATAATCTCCAGGTTGTTATTTCAGAAGGAGAACGGTTAACGCATCTTATTAATGATGTATTGGATCTGGCCAAAATTGAAGCAGGAAAAATGGAGTGGAACCAGGAAGATGTTTCCATGCCTGAAGTGGCCGAACGGGCCATTGCAGCCACCACTGCGTTGTTCGATCAAAAAACATTACAGCTGATCAAACAAATTGAATCACCACTTCCTGAAATTACAGGCGACAAAGACAAACTGATACAGGTGATCATCAATCTTATTTCCAACTCTGTAAAGTTTACTGATAAAGGTTCTGTTACATGTCGTGTTTACAAGGAAAAGGATGAACTCATGGTAAGCATCAGCGATACAGGTATTGGAATTGCTCCCGAAGATTATGCTGCCGTGTTTGAACAATTCAAACAGGTAGGTGGAGATACACTTACTGATAAACCTAAAGGCACAGGTCTTGGTTTACCTATTTGTAAAGAAATAGTAGAACATCATGGAGGCAGGATATGGCTTACAAGTGAAGTTGGAAAAGGCAGCACGTTTACGTTTGCTCTTCCAATCAATAAAACAACAGTATCAGAAAGACCATTACACCTCGATGATCTTGTAAAACAATTGAAAAAACAAGTGGCCCATTCAAAAATAAATGGAGCAGGATTGGCATCGAATATTTTGATTGTGGATGATGATGATTCTATCCGCTCATTGTTGCACCAGGAACTGGGTGATGCAGGTTATCATATTGAAGAAGCAGCTAATGGAAAAGAAGCATTGGAAAAAGTTAGAGCTAACCGGCCCGACCTGATCATACTCGACATCATGATGCCTGAAATGAATGGCTTTGATGTAGCGGCTGTTTTAAAAAATGATCCGCACACAATGGATATCCCCATTATTGTTTTATCGGTTGTACAGGATAAAGCAAGAGGATTCAGAATTGGAGTGGACAGGTATTTAACCAAACCTATCGATACCGGTTTGTTGTTTAATGAAATTGGCAGTTTGCTTGAGCAGGGCAAATCAAAAAAGAAAGTAATGATCGTTGACCAGGATGCTGGTGCTGTTAAAACATTAACAGAAGTGCTCACCACAAAAGGATATGAAGTAACAGAATCAATCGAAAAAGAGCTCGTTGAAAAAGCAATCGCCAATCAACCCGATATTATTATCATCAATTCTGCTCTTTCGGGCAAACAGGATATTGTTCAAACACTTCGATTTGAGAAAGGATTGGAGAATGTTTTGTTTGTTGTGTATCAATAAAAAAGTAAATCATTAACAAATCAGGAATCATTAAAAAGATGGAACAAAAAATTTTAATTGTAGATGACGAAGCACATATCAGGATGCTGCTTGAACAAACACTTGAAGAATTGGAAGACGAGGATGTCAATTTCTTTTCGGCAGAAAACGGTGAGGAAGCTTTGGCAATAATACAATCAGAAAAACCACAATTGGTTTTTTTAGATGTAATGATGCCCAAAATGAATGGAATGGAAGTTTGCCGGCGTGTAAAAAAAGAACTGGATCTTAAAAATGTATTTATCGTATTACTAACCGCCAAAGGCCAGGAAATGGATCGGCAGAAGGGGCAGGAAGTTGGTGCCGATCTATATATGACAAAGCCTTTTGATCCCGAATCAATACTTGCCAAAGCAAAAGAAGTGTTGGGTCTTTCTTAATGGTTCAAAAATAACAGTTACCTCTTTTCCTTTAAACAGCTTATGGCAAAGTTTAGTCTTAAAAATATAATCGGTAAAAAGAATGAAGCGCATGCATTGATTCTTGCCATGATGGAACAATTCAACATTGAAGCACGAATTGAAGATGAAGCAGGAAAAATAATCTTGGGCAATGAACAGGATGATAAAGCAACCATTTATCCTGTATTATCCGATGGAGAAATATTGGGCTATGTAAAAGGCGATGAAAAATCTGTCATACTTGTTCAACTGTTAACTCATTTACTGCAAAAAGAAGCCGAAAAGAAAAAATTGGGGAGTGAAGTATTAACGCTTTACCAGGAAGTAAACCTGATGTTTAATTTTTCGGATAAACTTGCAAAAAATATTGATGCCGCCGATATTGCTAAAACAACTTTAGAGGAAGCAGGCCGGGTTATCCGTTCAAATAACGGGGTAATTGTTTTATGGGATGAAACAAACCGAAAGCTCCAGGTCATTGCCTCCACAGGAACATTATTTTTTGACCAGGATAAAATTAACAGCGAACTGCCGGTGCTGCTAAGTATTATTCTCAGCGGTCAATCGGAGATCATCAGCGATACTTCTGCTTTAAGAGAAGTGGGTATTGTGCTGCCCCATATTAAATCTGTAATTTATTCAGCACTCAAAGTAAATCATCGGGTGATGGGTGCCGTTATACTTGCCAGCAATGAAGATGTTCAATACACAGCTTCTGATCTCAAGCTCCTCACTACCCTTTCACTGCAATCATCATCTGCTATTGAAAGTGCGTTACTCTATGAAAAAAACATCAAAGAAGCAAACGACAGAGAGGAAGCCATGCGAAAGTTGTATGATGTAACAGAAAAATTTGTGCCATATGAATTTATCCGTTCATTGGGGCATGAAGTAATTACCGATGTAAAGTTGGGCGACCAGGTTGAAAAAATTGTTACCGTGCTTTTTTCCGATATCAGGGAGTACACAACCATTGCTGAACAAATGACCCCGGCAGAAAATTTTAAATTTGTTTGTTCTTTTAATGAACGGATGGGTCCCTTTATTCGCAAGTACAATGGATTTGTAAATCAATATCTCGGCGATGCAATTATGGCCATCTTCCCCGGTAATGCAGTGGATGCTTTATCTGCTGCAATTGATATGCAAAAAGAATTGGAACAATTCAACAGTGTACGTCAACAGAATAATGAATCAGCTATCCGCATTGGTGTGGGTATGCATACCGGCCCGTTGATTATGGGCATTACAGGCGACAATGAACGAATGGATGCCTGTACTATTTCCGATACCGTTAATACAGCATCTAGGTTAGAAAGCCTCACCAAACATTATAAAGCCGGCATTATTATCAGCCATTCAAGCCTGGAACAAATTACAAACAAAGAAGATTTTCACCTGCGTAACCTGGGTTTTGTACAATTAAAAGGCAAGCAACAATCAATTAAAATCCATGAATGTTTCAGCGGCAATTCATTACCTGATATTCAAAAGAAATCAGACACTCTTTCGCTGTTTAATGAAGCTGTATCAAATTATGTAGAAAAAACATTTGACCGGGCGAATCAACTTTTTCAGGAGGTATCATCTGCTGACCCCGGTGATCGAACTGCACATTTCTTTTTCATCAATACCAAACAGATATTAGAAGCCGGCCTGTCTCAACATAAAACCGGCTTTATAGAAATGCGTGAAAAATAGAACTTGTAAAGATTGATTTAGAAGGATACTTTTCTACTTAGCCTATTCAATTTTCAAATCCTTCAACCGTTCCTTTGCTTTATTAAACACATTTCTTCCTTTATCAATACCGCTGCGTAATTGTTTTTGTTCTTCTTCGGGGAGGTGAATAAAGTCAAGACATTCTTTACTGCAGGTGCCTTCCATTTTTTCTTTGCATTCATCACATTGAATAAACAACAGGTGACAGGCATCATTAACACAGTTTACATGTGTATCTGCAGGTTTACTACATTGATGACAGTTTGAAATAATCTCTTCTGTAACCCTTTCTCCCAGCCTTTGATCAAATACAAAGTTCTTTCCATGAAATTTATTATCGAGCCCCTGCTCTTTTACCTGGTTCACATAATTGATGATACCCCCTTCTAAATGAAATACATTCTTAAATCCATTATGCAGCATATAAGCACTTGCTTTTTCGCAACGGATACCACCCGTGCAATACATGATAATATTTTTGTTTTTATCTTCCTTCATCATATCAACAGCCATGGGCAGCTGTTCACGAAATGTATCGCTGGGCACTTCAATCGCTTCTTCAAAATGGCCAACTTCAAATTCATAATGATTGCGCATATCAATTACTACCGTGTTGGGATCATTGGTGAGTTGATTGAATTGTTCAGCATTCACATATCTTCCCCTGTTCGCCATATCAAATGCAGGATCATGAATTCCATCAGCTACAATTTTGTTCCGCACTTTAATATCCAGGACATAAAAACTTTTCCCGTCATCATCAACAGCTGTATTCAAACGTAATCCATTCAAAGGTTCAATGGAATAGAGGTACGATTTGAATGCATCCATCTGTTCAATAGGTAAACTGATCTGCGCATTGATACCTTCATGTGCTAAATAAATTCTTCCCAATACACCCAATGCGGAAAAATCTTTATACAGTGTATCACGAAAAACCTGTGGTTCATCTATTTTGAAATAACAATAAAAGGAAAGGGTTGTACGTGGAGTTGGGTCGTTGAGAATACGTTCCTTCAGCTCCTTGCGGGAGATACGGTTGTGTAATTGTGCCATCTTCTATGAATTTTAGTTCGTATAAAAGCTTTGAACCCCAATTGCAGGTTGGGCAAAATTCTAAAGCAGGGCAAAGATAAGAAAAGTCAGAAAGCGAATAGTCGATAAGTCCGAAAGTGAGGGTCTATCTTTTCTGACTTACCGTCTTTCGGACTACTTACAACTCAATCGTCTGATCTGCCAAGATTGAGCGTATATCCAACACGGTATTCATACCTGGGTATTTTATCCTGTGTGTAACCAGTTACAATATCAATACGGAAGAATCGGAAAATATTTTCAAAACCCACATGCCATTCTGCATAAGTTGTTTTGGGAAGCCACAAC
>JANMOR010000232.1:0-10022 GCA_031369435.1 Chitinophagaceae bacterium | reverse complement strand
ACCGTTTTTCGACTGAAAGATATAAACCTAAGTCCGGCTTTCAGAAATTTTTCCTGGGCGAAAATTACCGTAAGGAATGGAGTACACCTATTGCGATGAGAGAGTTTAATATCCGCAAAGAAAAAGGCGGCTTTACTGTTAAAAGTTTAGGTGGTGGTAAACAATCCAAATCATTACAACTGCAAGATAAAAACGGGCAAGAGTGGGTGATAAGATCAGTTGAAAAAGATATTGAAAAAGTTGTACCCTTTCATTTAAGAAACTCATTGGCTCAATGGATGGTGCAGGATATGGTTTCAGCAAGTCATCCACATGCTCCATTGGTCATTCCAGGGTTGGCAAGGGCAGTAGGTGTGCCGGTTTCCGTGCCTGAATTTTTTTATGTACCTGATGATCCTGCATTTGGATTGTACCGGAAAATGTTTGCCAATACAGTTGTAATGCTTGAAATGCGTGACCCCGGAGCCGGTTATGTTGATGCTAAAAGCACTGGCAAAATCATCAATAAAATGCTGGAGGATAATGATCATCATGTTGACCAGGAAAAAGTGCTCACTGCAAGATTACTCGATATACTCATTGGTGATTGGGACAGGCATGCAGATCAGTGGAAATGGGGAACTACAGATACAGGCGTTGGTAAATTATATTTTCCTATTCCAAGGGACAGGGACCAGGCATTTTCTAATTCCGATGGGTTCTTAGTTAAAAAAATATCGAAACGTATTATGCCCTTTTTGCAGGGATTTAAGTTAAACATTAAAGATATCAATGGGTTCAATTTTCAAACAAGGGATTTCGACAGATTCTTTATGAATAATCTTGATGAAACTGCATGGGTAGCTATCGCCAAAGATTTTCAAAATAAAATGACGGATACGGTTATTGAAAATGCAGTTAAAAAATTCCCAGAACCAACTTATGCAATAGATGGAAAAATTATTGCTGATAAGTTAAAAAGCCGCCGGGATCAATTGTTTAAAGATGCTATGACCTATTATAAGTTTATTTCAAAAGTTGTTACTGTAGTGGGCAGTAATAAATCAGAATATTTCCATATTAAAAATCACCCCGATGGATTGCAGATAACTGCCTATAAAAAAGTAAATGCTACCGATTCGGCCTCGGTGATGTTTACAAGAATTTTTAAACAGGACGTTACAAAAGAAATCAGGTTATTTGGATTGAATGGCGATGATAAATTTGAAATTGATGCTGATGTTTCCTCCAAAATTAAACTGCGTATCATTGGCGGTAAAGGAAACGATACGTTTAACCTCAAAGGAAATATACGCAACAGGGTATATGATCTCTCAACTGAAAAAAATGCGAGTATCAATCTTGTAAAAAGTAAAACAGAGTTTTCACCTGAGCCTTCCATCAATGATTATAAAATTGTCAATTTCAGATATACAAGAAAAAGGTTTCCTCAATTGGATCTGGGTTTTAATCCTGAAGATGGTCTTCTGATCGGAGCAGGATTTGCATTAAGAACATTTGGTTTCAGAAAAGAGCCTTATTCAACTGATCAGCGGTTGGTAACGCTTTTTGCACCCACTAAAGATGCTTACCGCATAAGATATTCGGGCACCTTCAATAAAGTTTTCTTTAAAAACGATTTATTGGTACGTGCTGAACTGGTGAATCCAACGCTCAATAATTTTTTTGGATTTGGTAATGAGTCGGTATATAATAAGAGCAGGTCATTGGAGTATTACCGTGTACGGTATAAGTTTTTAGAAGCCGACATCCTGATAAGGAAAAGATTAAATGATATGTTGCAGGTGTCTATTGGCCCCAGTTATTATCAATACTGGAGCAGGTATAAAGACAACAGCAAGCGAATACTTGGTAACCCTGCCGTCATTGGTACCGACTCAGCCGATATTTACGGGGCAAAACAATACCTCGGCGCCAAAGCAAAGTTTGATATCAATTATATCAATAATGAAACTTTTCCCACCCGTGGTATGACCTGGTACACTGAATTTACTTCCTTATACGGATTAACAAAAAATGCAAATAAACTTACCAAATTAACATCAGATATTTCCATTTACGCCAGTTTACAGGATGCAGCAAGAGTAAGTGCAATCTTCAGGTTAGGTGGTGGTCATATTTTCAGTAAAGGGTACGAATATTTTCAGGCACTCAATATAGGAGCTAACAATTTTGTAAGAGGTTACAGGAAAAACAGGTTCTCAGGTTCATCGGTTGGTTATGCAAGTACTGAAGTAAGGGTTAAGCTGTTTAAGTCGCAATCCTATTTGTTTCCCGGCGATGTTGGTGTAATGGGATTTTATGATGTTGGAAGAGTATGGCAAAAGGGTGAAGATTCAAAAAAATGGCATCCTTCTTATGGCGGAGGGCTTTATTTTATTCCTTACGGAGTTGCGATGATGTCTTTCACTGTAGGTTTTTCACCAGAAGATAAACTGTATAATTTTTCACTTGGCACAAAATTCAAACTTGTTTTTTAATAGCAATCATGGATACAGATAATTTATATAAAAGGACAGAGTACTACGTTACAGATTTATTTACGAAGAATGTAAATCCCCAATTGATATTCCATAATCTTGAGCATACCAAAGAAGTAGTAGCACGAACAAAAGAAATTGCCGGTCATTATTATCTCAGTGAGAAAGATATGCTGGCCGTTTACATAGCTGCATGGTTTCATGATACAGGATACCTGATTGCTGACCCTCAGCATCACGAGGAAAAAAGTGTAGAGTTAATGCAGGCGTTTATGAAAGAGCAGAACCCTGATGAAGAATTAACAGAAAAGATCAAGGAATGTATACTTGCTACCCGCCACCCCCGAAAGCATGATAATTTATTGATGGAGATTATCTGCGATGCAGATACTTATCACCTGGGAACAAAGGAATTTAATAAAATGAATGAAAAAGTATGGGAAGAATATAAACTCACAGGTGAAGATATCTCTGAAAAAGATTGGGCTGTAAAAACATTGGAATTATTAAACACACATCGGTTTTATACAAAATATTGCATTGACCTGCTGGATAAAAGAAAACAAAAGAACATGAAAAAAACAAAGAAAAAATCGGAAGAAATTAAAGATGAAGTTGATGAAGACGAACCGCATAGTCTTTCTGATATGGGAAAAGATTCCGGTGGTTTAATGTCAAAGGGTATTCAAACCATGCTTCGTCTTACTTCTGAAAATCATTTTCGATTGAGTGATATGGCCGACAGTAAGGCCAATATTCTTATTTCGGTCAATGCTATTATAATCTCCGTTATTCTAAGTGTATTGTTACGAAGATTGGAACAGGTGCCTTTTTTAACCATACCCACTGTTATTTTTCTACTGGTTGCCGTTACCACCATTGTTATTTCAATTATTGCAACACGCCCTAAAGTAAACAGCGGAAAATTTACTGATCAGGAAGTGCTGGATAAAAAAACAAATCTTTTATTCTTTGGTAATTTTTACAAGTCATCTTTCGAGGAATACAATATTGCTATGCGAAAAATGATGAGGGATACAGATTATTTATATGGCTCACTCATTAAGGATATATATACATTAGGAACTGTATTAGGCAGAAAATATAAATTGGTACGGCTTGCTTATAATATATTTATGATTGGCATAGTTGTATCAGTATTAGCTTTTGGTTTAGCTTATTTTCTCAATGGTACAACAGCAGGCACTACTACCGTTACACCTGCAACGGGATCTCCATTTTAATTTACTATTATGTTGTACAACAGAGACCTTAGCTGGTTAGGATTTAATTTCAGAGTATTGCAGGAAGCATCAGACAAACGGGTTGCACTGTTTGAAAGAATGAACTTTCTTTCCATTTTTTCACGTAACCTCGATGAATTTTTCAGGGTAAGGTATCCATCTGTTATTGCACTCTCCGGCATCAAAGAAAAAACAAGAATCAAGGCGAGTATTGCAATGACAGATAATATTGCAGAAAAAATTCAAAATGAGGTAAACAGGCAACTGGCCTATTTCGGATCTGTTCTTACACAGGAAATAATTCCTGAATTAAAAGAAAACGGGATTGTCTTTTATTACAATTCCGTTATAAGATCTGAACATCTGCAGGAAATAAAAGAAATTTTTCTCTCCAACATCCTTGCATTTATACAACCTGTTTTTTTAGAGCCCGGAAGCGATCAATCTTTTTTACCTGAAAATAATCAACTCTACTTTTTGGTTTCTTTAAAAGAACCCAACCAGGGAACATTAAAGCAGGCTATTGTTAATATACCATCTAATAAAGTCAACCGGTTTTTTGTATTAACAGCTTTAGATAATGAAGAGTATGTCATTTTCGTTGATGACATCATTAGGGAAAATCTTCGATACATTTTCCCAAAACTTGAAATAGTCAGTGCCTACAGCATCAAGTTCAACAGGGATGCAGAGCTCAACCTAAGCGATGAATACAGCGGTAACCTTTTAAGTAAAATTGAAAAACAATTGAAGAAAAGAGAATTCGGGTTGCCTTCACGTTTTTTGTATGAGAAAGGAATGCCGGGCAATTTGCAATTATTCCTCATGGCTGCTTTTGATATGAAGTATGAAGACATGTTTGCCGGGGGCAGGTATCACCACCTCAGCGATCTTTCATCTTTTCCTTCCTTTAATAAGAGCCTGTACTTTGGAAAATTCTGTCCGCTGCAGGCTGCTCCTGTTGCTGATAGCGCTGATCTTTTTCAAACGCTTGAACAGCAGGATGTGTTGTTACATTTGCCCTATCAATCTTATAATCCCATCCTGTCTTTTTTTAACCAGGCTGCTGTTGATGTTGATGTAACAGATATTTATATAACATTATACAGGCTGGCAACAGAATCGCATATTGCAAATGCATTAATCAGTGCTTCAAAGAATGGAAAGAACGTTGTTGTTTTTATTGAATTGAAAGCACGTTTTGATGAAGCCAATAATATAGAATGGAGCCGAACAATGAAAGATGCCGGTGTTAAACTGATTTATAGTATGCCACAAATAAAAGTACATTCAAAAATAGCACTGGTTAAGAAAAAGGCTGATGGCAGGGAATTATCCTACGCTATTGTCAGCACCGGCAATTTTAATGAATCCACAGCACGTTTTTATACAGATCATGTTTTAATGACCTCTAATGTGGCCATCATTAACGAGCTGGAATTATTATTTGCCTTTCTTGAAAAAGGTAAAAATGAAATAGGCGATACCAAAATTAAATACAATGAACTGCTGGTTTCTCAATTCAATATGGTTGATGAATTAGAGAAACGGATCAATATTGAAATACAAAATGCACAAAAAGGATTGCCTGCAAGAATCAGAATGAAGGTGAACAACCTGGAAGACCCAAATATAATCACCATATTATACAAGGCAAGTAATGCAGGAGTAAAGATTGAGTTGATTGTAAGAAGTGTATGTTGTATTGCTGCAGGCATTGAAGGGCTGAGCGAACATATAACAGTGCGCCGCATTGTTGATCGTTTCCTGGAGCATACACGTTTATTTATTTTTGGATCAGATGATGATGCCATTGTGTTTATGGGATCAGCCGATCTTATGATCAGAAATCTGTATCACCGTATTGAAGTATGTGTTCCGGTCAGGGATGAAATTTGCAAAAAGCAGTTAATGGATTATTTTGAAATACAGTGGAGCGATAATAGTAAAGCGATGGAACTCTTACCTGATCAGCAATACGCATCAGTGGCAGGCAATAACGGGCACAGTGTAAATGCTCAGCAAAGCATTTACCAGTACCTGAAAAACAGTGTATGAAATCATTATTAGCATCTTATTCCATTTTTTCCGGGTTAGGCAAATATCGTATCCGAACCGTGTTCTTTATTGCAATTGCGTGGACCCTGATTGATATCCTGGTAGTTTTATTGTTGAATAATGGCGATCATAAACCCTTCAAATTTCATTTGGTAAGAGAAAGTGCCGTTTTTATTATCAGCGGACTTATTGGTTATTTATTTGTTTTTGCTTTAAAAAATGTATTCAGATCAAAATCGCCTTTATATAATTTTATTTTTAAAAGTATTATTCTTATTGCTTCCGCATTCCTTATCAGCTTTCTTATTCATTTTGCGGATAGTTTCTTTTTTAATGGTTTAACTTATCAAAATGCATTTCAACACTCCCTTGATGAGGTATTACAAATTCGTATGATGACCCGTAAAGTTGTTTACTGGCTCATTCTTTTTGCTATTACACAATTGTTTATCGAAATCAATGAAAAATACTCACCCGGTGTTTTTTTAGATATCCTCAGAGGTAAATATTCGCAGCCAATCATTGAAAAACGGATCATCATGTTCATGGATCTGAAAGATTCAACACCCATTGCTGAAAAACTGGGACATGTAGAAAATTTCAAGTTTATACGTGATTTTATTTTTCATGTTTCCATGGCTCTCATTGAACACGATGGAAGAATTTATCAATACGTAGGTGATGAAATTGTTGTTTCATGGATCTATAATAAAAGAAACAGCGGTAAATGCATGGCCGCTATCATTGATGCCCGTAAAAATTTACAGAAGAACGGGCAGCATTTCCGAAACAGTTATGGTATTATCCCTGAATTCAGGGTAGGGCTTCATATGGGCGATGTTACAGTAGGGCAGATAGGCGTTATTAAAAAAGACCTGGCCATGAGTGGCGATACCATGAATACAACAGCAAGAATTCGAAGTGCTTGCAACGAATTGAATCAAAAGTTCATCATGTCGAAAGACTTTATGGAAAACAGCGATTTGAAAGAGTGGCAGGGCGAAAGCCTGGGTATTGTTGATTTAAAAGGAAAACAAAACGGTATTGAATTATTCTCTATTAAAGTATAAGGGCGGCTGTCATTTTTATTGAAATATGAAGAGAAAAATTTATTCGGGGATAAATAAATTACAAAGCGCTGTTGCATTATTAACAGCTGAACTCGTTTTTTTATTCATCGTGTTTGTTGTTTCTCTTACTTCACTCATGATGATCATCCGGCTCATCTTCTTCAGCCAGGATGAAGGTATTGATCACAAGGTGTTTGATTTCCTGTTACCGTATATAACGGATACCAATACTTCCATCATGCTTTTTATTACCTTTTTAGGTTCATATGCATTTATGGTACCTGCATGGCTCCTGTTGTTTGCTTATAATCTTTTTATCCGTAAGAATAAATGGTATTTTATTGTAACCCTGATCATTGCGCTTAGCAATTGGGCTATGATGCGGGGCTTAAAATATTTTTTTAACCGTCCACGACCTTTGATACCGCTTCTGAAAGAAGTGCCCGGACTAAGTTTTCCAAGCGGGCATGCCTATATGGGTGTTATTTTCTACGGCCTCTTGATTTATTTTGTTTATAACGATGTACGGAATAACTTTTTAAAATGGCTTTTAATTTCCACGTTAGCGATACTGGCCTTCCTTGTAGGATTCAGCAGGGTGTACCTCCGTGTACATTATGCAAGCGATGTATTGGCGGGATTTTGCTTTGGTGTTTTATCTCTTCTTATCCTGCTTTGGTTGTTAAAACGTATTAAAAAATACAATGCTCAAAAAATGACACCCGATTTGAATAAAGCAATAACAGGTGAAGCATCCTGATAAAAATAGTTACGTGTAATTAACCCATTCACCCAACTACAAGAATCTAAAATTTATGAATGTTCTCCCACATACAGATAACAATCCCTATTTGATGAAGCAGTTTAATGTTTGGAAATATTACTTATAATTTTTCTTTTTCACATACAACATACATTTAAAATTACAACATGAATAAGCATGGTGCTATTATCGTTATTGAAGACGATGAAGATGATCAGGCCTTTTTTAAAGACACTTTTGAGAGTTTAAATTATAAGAATAAATTATATTTTTTCGCTGAAGGACAATTGGCCCTTGATTTTTTAAATGAGTCGGATATTACACCTTTCCTCATACTTTCTGACATTAATATGCCAAAATTGAATGGTTTTGCTTTGCGGGATAAAGTAAGAATGGACGCCAACTTACAACTCAGGTGTATTCCCTATTTGTTTTTTTCTACTGCGGTCAATCAAAACGCAGTTATCAATGCTTATAAATTATCAGTACAGGGTTATTTTGAGAAGCAAAATTCAGTTAATGAATTAAAAAAGACAATCATTGTGATCATGGAATACTGGATACGATGTGCAGCGCCAAATAATTTTTTATAATTTATTTTTTGATTCATATTTGCGATAAGTAAAATAATAGTGAGGCTTTCAAAACATAAACTCTGTATCGCTTAACCCGGGTGTGGTTTTACACAGCCATGGGTTAAAACTATTTTCTCTAAAGATTAATTTAATTCCTATGCTTATAGATAATAAAATGAAATTGATTACTCAATAAATTCTAACTCTCCATCGGCGAGCCTGTAAAATACACCAACTATCTTTATTTCGCCTTTTAGTTCCATTGCTTTCAGAATCGCACTTCTTGCTCTTACCTGGCTCATGGTATACCTGATGTTATTTTCAGAAACGGTTTTTACAAACGCTTCGTTTTTTGAATTTTTTTCTCCGGAAAACATGCGGCTCATTTCCACTGCAGGTTTTATTTTAGCCAACATAGCAGTAATATTGCCCATCTGTACATTATCAATGGCACCTTTAATAGCGCCGCAATGCTGGTGTCCCATAATGACTACTAATTTTACGCCGGCAACTTTGCAGGCATATTCTAAACTTCCCAGCATATCTTCATTCACAAAATTTCCTGCTACCCGAGCCACAAAAATATCACCAATACCCTGGTCAAATACGTCTTCAACCGGCACACGGCTATCCAGGCAACTTAATACAACAGCTTTAGGATATTGACCCAGTGCCGATTTCCGCACCTGTTGACTGTGATCTCTCCGTGTGATTGATCCATTATTGAAACGTTGATTGCCTTCTTTAAATTCGGTTAATACTTCGTCGGGTGTAAGCTTTTCCTGTTCTTCTTTGCTCATTACATGTTTGATCAATGGAACCTCTTCATTATTGTGTGTTGATTGTTCAGTTTCTTTTTTTTCAGTTCCACTGTTGCAGGAATATAAACTGGTTCCTATTGTTAGAAACAGTAGGGGGTTGATTACTTTTTTGATCATTCTTTAAAAATTTATTTTTTGCTGTTGACGTTACCATTCCCGGCAACATCAGGATTTTGCGCTGCTGCGAAAACAGACCTGCACCTGTTCAATGTTTGACCTAGACTTGCAGTAATTATTAAGTAAATTATTTTATTTCGCTGATGCAGTAATCATTTTTTCCAAAATCTTTATATCAACATCCTCCAGTTTATTGATATAAAGGCAACCAACACCCAATTTGTGTTTACCTAATTTAGTCAGCGCATCAGCATGACGCTTCAGATCAATCAGGTGCAATGATAAATTAGCTTTACGTGGTGAAAAACCAATCTTGAACCAATCTACTTCTCTACCGCTAGTGGGGCTTTTATATCTTACATTTCCAAAACCAATCATTGAACTGCCCCACATTTTCGGTTTTTCTTTTGTAGCTTTTTCCATGAACCTGAGTATCACATAACTGTCTTTACGTTTTTGTTCATCGGGGAGGCTGTCAATGAAACCTTCTACACTGGATGAGGTTTGCTTTGTTTTAATTTCTGCTAATTTGCCCATGAGAGTAGTTTTTATTTTGTCTGATAATGTTTAATTGATCCTGTCACCAGTTTTTTAAAAACCGCAACATTAATATCTTCTACCTTTTTAATATATACACATGACTTTGCAATTTTATGCTTTCCAAACTTTGTAAGTAATTCTTCTTTCCCGTCAAAATTTGCAATGTAAAGTGCAAATTCTGCTTTCCTTGGAGAAAAGCCAACCAAAGGTGCATCACCTTCACGACCACTTTCATATTTATAATGATAGCTGCCAAATCCTACAATTGCGGAGCCCCACATTTTGGGTTCAAACCCCGACTGTTCTTTCATTATTTCAATGATTGCTATTGAATCTTTTTGACGTTGTTGATCA
>JANMOR010000194.1:0-2596 GCA_031369435.1 Chitinophagaceae bacterium | reverse complement strand
GCAATTTTTTCTTCTTCACTGTAACAATAAATTGTTTCCTGTTTATTTCTTACCCTGAACAATGGCGTTTCCAATACATGTACATGATTATGTTTTACCAGGTCAGGAAAAAACTGAAGGAAGAATGTCATTAGCAAAAGGCGGATATGCAAACCATCCACATCGGCATCAGTTGCAATTACAATATTATTATAGCGCAGGCCTTCCAGCCCGTCTTCAATATTCAGTGCATGTTGCAATAGATTGAACTCCTCATTTTCATACACCACTTTTTTTGTCAGGCCAAAACAATTCAATGGCTTACCACGAAGACTGAATACGGCCTGGGTTTCCACATTGCGGCTTTTAGTGATGGAACCACTGGCACTATCACCTTCAGTAATAAAAATGGTGGTCTCTTTTTGCTTCTCAATAATCTTGTCTTTGTCTTTACCTGTTGCTTCATCGTTGTAATGAAAACGACAGTCTCTTAATTTTTTATTGTGCAGGTTGGCTTTCTTTGCCCGTTCGTTGGCCAGTTTTTTAATACCTGCTAATTCTTTACGTTCACGTTCGTTTTGTTCAATGCGTTTTTTTAATGCTTCTGCAACCGCTGGATTTTTATGCAGGTAGAGATCTAAATCACGGGCAAGAAAATCGCCAATAAAATTTTTCATACTCGGTCCACCTTCAAACACAACACTTGAACCAAGTTTTGTTTTCGTTTGGCTTTCAAATACCGGCTCCTGTACACGAATACTTACTGCAGCACAAATGCTTCCCCGTATATCAGCCGAATCATAATCCTTCTTATAAAAATCACGGATAGTTTTTACATAACCTTCTCTGAATGCTGCTAAATGAGTACCACCCTGGGTTGTAAATTGTCCGTTTACAAACGAATAATATTCTTCGCCATATTGATTTTCATGTGAAATGGCCACTTCAATATCCTCACCTTTTAAATGAATGATGGGATAACGCAATTCATCTTCATTGGTTTTACGTTGCAACAGATCAAGCAAACCATTCTTCGAAACATATCTCTTGCCGTTGAAGTTGATTACCAATCCTGCATTGAGATAACAATAGTTCCAGAACTGGTTATCCATGTATTCATGGATGTAGTGATAATTTTTAAAAACCGTTTCATCCGGAATAAAGGTTACCAATGTTCCATTATCTTCTGTTGACTTTTGCTCTTTATGTTCTTTGATTAAAATTCCTTTTTCAAACTCAGCCGTTTTTTCTTTGCCTTCACGAAAAGCTGTTACTTTAAAATACTGACTTAAGGCATTCACTGCTTTGGTACCTACTCCATTCAACCCAACTGATTTCTGAAACACTTTGCTATCGTACTTGGCTCCGGTGTTGATCTTACTCACTACATCCACCACTTTGCCTAATGGAATTCCACGACCGAAATCACGAACTGTAATAACTCCCTTTTCCATTGTTACATCTACATGCTTGCCATAACCCATGGTGTGCTCGTCAATACAGTTGTCAATCACTTCTTTCATCAATACATAAATACCATCATCGGGACTGCTGCCATCGCCCAGCTTACCAATATACATACCCGGCCGCAAACGAATATGCTCCTGCCAGTCGAGGGTTTTAATGGAATCCTCATCGTAATCAAATAAATTCTTTTTTTCTTCTGCCATTTCAATTCTGTTGTAAGTCCTGAGTTATAAGTTTTGGGTGTACAACTCCTGCACATCGTACTTCGTACATCATACATCGTATCTCTCCTGCCGTGAACGGGCAAATATAACAAAACCACTTTCCTTCATTGTCTTACTATTTGTTCACAGTCCTGTGAATAATTTTTGGCGTGTAACTGTTTATTTCTCAATTTAGCGGCATTAAATTCACAGGCATGGACAAAAAGATTTACACCCTCCTCACCATCTATATCGTTTACCTGGCAGTTTGCCTTGCAATGGTATTATCAGTTGGGGCACAAAAAGTATTAACCGCCATCATTTTTGGTGGAACCGGCACGGTAATATTTATGATCATGTTCCTCCTCTGGATGCTCAACCGCAAGCACGAAAATTAACATCTCAATGGCAAGGGTTATTGACAGCCTTGATTCCTATTACCCAAAAGACAGGAAAGCATGGCGTAACTGGCTGCAAAAAAATCATCAGAAATCAACTGGTATCTGGCTTATCTATTACAAGGTTGGAAAAAGCAAACCCCGGCTCCCTTACAATGATATTGTAGAAGAATGTTTATGTTTTGGATGGATTGACAGTCTTGCCCGCAAATTAGATGATGAACGGGCGATGATCCTCATCACTCCCCGCAAACCAAAAAGTGTTTGGAGCGATGTAAACAAACTGCGTGTTGAAGTTTTGCTTGCAAATGGATTAATGATGCCACAAGGACTTGAAAAAATTGAAACAGCCAAAAAAAATGGTAGCTGGGATACATTGACCGCTTCCAACCATGCAGCAAATACCAATCAACTCCCCAGAGATTTACTGCAGGCATTTAAAGGAAAAAAAGCGGCACTTAATAATTTTAAAGCATTCGCTCCTTCAATCCGTAAACAGTTTATGTTTTGGCTTGATAGTGCTAAAACTGCCGAAACCAGGACCAAACG
>JANMOR010000177.1:0-1687 GCA_031369435.1 Chitinophagaceae bacterium | reverse complement strand
ACGTATTCAATCATCGTATTGCCATGTGATACCTGCGATTGTAAAGAAAGTAAATGGGGTGATATTGTATTGAAAGAAGGAGAACTTAGTCCACCACCGGCAGCAAAAACAGGCAACCCTAAAAATGTTCCAATTGGCAATAGTATAAAATTAGAATGTAAAGGAACTTATAACTTAAAGTGTAATCAACCCTACAGCATCAATGCCAATTATATTTGTAAAGACACATCATGCCCTCCAAAAGTTGCCTATTCATTGCAGCCACCAACAGGTCCTGCTATTACAGGTAATGCACCATTCAATTTTACTCCAACACTAAGCGGAACATATACACTGATGTTATACGGATGGTGTGGCGATAAGATCTGCGACAGTTGTAAGATTGAATTTAAAGTTGATTGTGGCGGAAAAGATTGTGATTGTAAAGGAAGCAAGTGGGGCGAAAAAACATACAGCATTAATGAGGTTACAAAATCGTTCAATTGTATGAAGTCGTCGGATAAACCCATTGATGTAAAATGCAAAACGCCCATTACGCTCAATGCAAATTATATCTGTCCTGATCCGAATAACTGTCCGCCAAAAGTGACCTATACATTACAACCACCAACGGGTTCCCCAACAACAGGAACCGTACCATTCACTTTTACGCCATCTCTAACAGGAATATACACGGTTACAATGTATGGATGGTGTGGTAATAAAATTTGTGACAGTTGTGTTATACGCTTTAAAACAGAATGCCCGGTAGAAACCAACTGCTGCCCTTATGAAATTAAAGCAGATACTACTCCGGTGAAATACGATTATGTGCTCATACCAAATGCAACGGTGCTCACTGAAAATTTTGTGTTCAACGGGTTGAGTACAGCAACCATTACAGAAGTAAGAGCCAATGTGTTAAGCTATACCATTACTGATAATTTTGGTAAAGAATGTATGCAGTGTGTAAACCTTCCTTTCACATGGGCGAGTGTATCATCAGCAACAAATATCGGATCGGTGCCGGCAAAGATTACCATGTTTGGTGGAGCAACCGTTCCAACATTTAACGGAAGTGGTGCCGGTGCTTTTCAAAATCCGAGAGAAGTGATCTGGAACAATGGAACAACGATTTCGATTCCCAACAATACAAACATTGGAATGAACTTTATACTGCCACCACCATCAGGTATTGATTGTTGTGAATTGAAAGGTAAGATCTGTGTGAAGTTTACTTTCCGTGATAAAGATTGCAAGGAATGTGAAGTGATTAAATGTTTTGAGTTTGTGATCAAGAAAAAATAAAATCCTGTACAACTGATGAGAAAAATAATCGGATCGCTTTTATTATTATTCTGTTGTTCGCTACATGCACAGGATAAAAAGATTAAACCTGCTGTAACGGGCACTATTGGTGTTTGGTATGAAGGCTATGGTTTAAATGTAAAGCCCAACAATGCATTGCCGCCTTTGTATTACCAACGACGGCCATGGAACCAGGTGCGGTTTAATTTTTCGCCCAATATCAGTTTTGGTAACTGGAGCCTGCCGTTTAATGTAAATATTACTGCATTGCCCACCAATTTTGCCGGACCTTATGCAGGTATTAAAAATCAGAACTTCATGCAGTATATCACCAATCCGATGAATACGATTGGTATGAACCCCAAATACAAATGGGCTGAGTTACAGCTGGGCACACAAT
>JANMOR010000269.1:0-5337 GCA_031369435.1 Chitinophagaceae bacterium | reverse complement strand
CACCAGGTCGTCCATACTTTTACTTATATGCTGACCACGCATTAATGGTATTGCACAAAACGCACAGGTGCGGTTACAACCTTCACTTATTTTTAAATAAGCATAATGTGATGGTGTACTTAATAAGCGTTCACCTACCAGCTCTGTTTTATAATCAGCTTCAAACTGTTTTAAAATTTGCGGCAACTCCATCGTTCCATAGAATGCATCCACTTCGGGTATTGATTCTTCGAGGTTATTTTTATAACGTTCGCTCAGGCATCCCGTAACATAAACCTTATCCAGTTTTCCCCTTCTTTTTAAATCAACCTGTTGTAAAATGGTGTTGATGCTTTCTTCCTTGGCCTTATCAATAAAGCCGCAGGTATTGACAATAACAATGTTGTGATCTTTTTTACTGCTTTCGTGCACTACATCAATTTCATTGGCCAGTAATTGCCCGCTGAGCACCTCACTATCCACCATATTCTTGCTGCAGCCCAGGGTAATGATATTGACCCTATCCTTCTTTAACGTCTTACTCTTCATAGCGTGCAAAGGTAACAGAATCGGGCAGAAAGCCCTTTTTCGTGATTATAACAAAAGTTTGGCATCATTTTTTCAATGCTGCATTATCTAAATGACACATTTATGAAGAAAATTTTTATTCTGGCCGTTGTATTTACAGTATTTGCGCAACAGCAAATTTTTGCACAGGCCAAAGGCAGCAGTTACAAAACCGCATTGGGGGTTAAATTCTATCCCGGTGCCGGTATCACCATCAAACATTTCGTAAAAAGCAATGCAGCATTAGAAGGTATTGGCTATTTCTGGAGAGATGGTGTACGCATTACCGGTTTGTATGAATTTCATGGTAACATCAGTGGTGCTCCGGGTTTAAAATGGTATGTAGGACCGGGTGCACATATTGGCTTTTGGAATGATGCTTACTGGAGAAGAAAATATGGATTGGCAAGAGGTAATGCATTAGCCGGTATTGATGGTGTATTAGGTTTGGATTACAAATTTAAAGGAGCACCCATTAACATGTCAGTTGACTGGCAACCTTCATTTGAATTTGGTGACTATGGCGGTTTCATTGGCAACTGGGGTGGATTTGCTATCCGTTATACGTTCTAAAAATTATTCATTATACCGACGAGACATATTAAATAGGACAATCCTTTATTCGATATTCAATGTCTGTCGGCATAATACCGGAAGAATTTGGATTAATTTATAAATCCATTTGGTATTACATCTTTCTATTCGATGGGCTTAAAAGGATACCCTTAAAACCAAAAAACAGGTTTGCAGGGTATCCTTTCTGCTTTTACATTTGCTGTGCAATTGAATATATCCCTTGAAAATTTGATCCATACCCATAAGAGAACCCTTTTTAATATCCCATGAAAACCTAAGACAAAAATTTACCAATGTCTCTTGAAAAACTTCCCGCAGGAAGTTTTTCTTTTTTATAAAGGTTTCTGTTGCTCCGTTTTTAAAATCCTTCTATGTTGTAATGTGTGGAATGTATTTTCTTTGTAAAAAGATAATACCATTCTATGCCCGATAATTACCAGATAGCTGATGCATTTTCCATGCTGAGTAAACTCATGGATATTCATGGTGAAGATCCATTTAAAGCAAAGACCTATGCCGCTGCTGCATTCAATATTGAAAAGCTGCCCATGCAATTGGCAGATGTGGAGCGTGCAAAAATTTCTACTTACAGAGGTATTGGCAGCAGCACCGCCAAAAAAATTATTGAGATATTAGAAACCGGTGAATTAAAAGCATTGAATGATCTCATTGCTGCAACACCTCCCGGTGTAATTGAAATGCTTTCTATTAAAGGTATCGGGCCCAAGAAAATTTCTACCATCTGGAAAGAAATGGACATTGAAAGCATTGGTGAATTATTATATGCCTGCCAGGAAAACCGCCTGCTGCTATTCAAAGGCTTTGGCGAAAAAACACAGGCCAATGTCATTAACTCCATTGAATTCTTTTTAAAGAACAAAGACATTCATCTCTATGCCGATGTGGAAGCCTATGCACTGGCCATTGATAAAAACATGAAAGATCATTTTACGCATGCACAATTTCAGTTAACAGGTGAATTTAAACGGCAGATGGAAATCATTCATCAGCTTGAATGGGTAACCACTGTAACACTGGAAGAAGTAGAAACTTTATTTACCAATAACAATTTTGAACTGAAAGAAAAAGAACCCTCCTTTATTAAAGTAAAGGGGCCTGAAAATATTGTACTTCAATTCCATAGTGCAACTGCTGATGCATTTGGCTCCACTCTTTTTCAAACATCAGCCAGTGAAGAATTTTTAACTGCCTGGGGAACTGTTGATGAAGCAGCAACCGAAGAAATCCTGTTTCAACAAAAAGGCATTGCATTTATTCCTTCCGGTTTACGGGAAGAATTTTCAACCGATCCTGTTCCGTCATTAATTCATCATAATACAATTAAAGGAATCATCCACAGCCATAGTAACTGGAGCGATGGAAGTAATACCATTGAACAAATGGCGAAGCATGCACAGGAACAGGGTTATGAATATTTAGTGATCAGCGATCACAGCAAGAGTGCCGGTTATGCCAACGGACTTACAGTTGAGCGGATAGAAGCACAACACAAGTATATTGATGAACTCAATAGTAAATTAAAAGGCTTCCGCATTTTTAAAAGTATTGAAGCTGATATTTTAGGTGATGGCTCATTGGATTATGATGATGATACATTAGCAACATTCGACCTGGTAATTGCATCGGTACACAGCAATTTAAAAATGACAGAAGAAAAAGCAATGATGCGTGTGATGAATGCCATTGAAAACCCTTACACTACAATCCTTGGTCATATGACGGGGCGTTTATTATTAAGCCGTGCCGGTTATCCACTCGATCATAAAAAAATTATTGATGCATGTGTGGCCAACAGTGTAGTGATTGAACTCAACGCACATCCCCGCCGTTTGGATATTGACTGGCGATGGATCAGTTATGCATTAAAGAAAGGTGCCTTGCTTTCTATTGACCCCGATGCACATGAGCTGAGTGGATTTGCTGATATCCGCTATGGTGTGCTGGCTGCACAAAAAGGAAGACTCACTGCTGCACAAAACCTGAGCAGTTTTTCGTTGCATGAGTTTGAAGATTATTTGATGGAAGTGAGAAGAGAGAAAGGGATATAAAAATGAAATTGTAAATTGTTACTATGATTTCAATTGAGCTAAAACCTTTACAACATCAGCACAAAGAATGGATAGGTATTTACTTTCAACACCTGCCTGTCATCAATAACCTTTTAAAACAAAACCTAAAAGCACGCTGGAGCCAAACCCATCATTGCTGGTATATTCCATGCAATAAAGAATCTTTTCAGCAATTAAAAAACATCTTACAAAAAACAGCAAAGCTTGAAACCGGCGAATTAAAAAAATATCTTGAACAAAAAAAACAGGCAACAACTAAAAATGCACCTGTTGAACGTAAAGAAATAACAAAGCCCGTTACAAATGCGGTAAAGCAAAGAGTATTTATTTCACCCGCCAATAAACATGTACTTCGTTTAATGGAACAGCAGTTGAAACTGAAAGCTTACAGCCCCTCAACCATACGTACCTATCTCAATGAAATGACGCAACTGTTGATTGCCTTGAAAGATATACCGGCAGATGATCTGAAACCTGAACACCTGAAACGATACCTTGTTTATTGTTATACCCGATTAAAGCTGAAAGAGAATACGCTGCACAGCCGCATTAATGCAATGAAATTTTATTTTGAGCAGGTATTAAACCGTGAAAAATTCTTTTGGGAAATTCCCCGACCAAAAAAACAACTGATCCTTCCCAAAGTATTAGGCGAAGATGAACTGGCAAAACTGTTCAATGCAATAAGTAATATAAAACACAAGGCCATGTTATTTACTGCCTACAGTGCAGGTTTACGTGTAAGTGAAATAACAGCATTAAAACTGAAACATATTGACAGCAGCAGGATGCAGATATTGGTTGAAAACGCAAAAGGCAAAAAAGACAGGTATGTTACACTTAGTCCCATACTGCTGGATATACTCCGGGCATATATAAAAAACTATAAACCAAAACCGAGGGAATACCTGTTTGAATCGGAACAAACCGGCACTGCTTATCCAACACGCACCATCCAACGGGTATTTCAACTGGCACTGACGAAAGCCCGTATTTCGAAAGATGTTGGTATCCATTCATTGCGACACAGTTTTGCAACACACCTGCTTGAAAAAGGAACCGATATTAAATATATAAAAGAACTGTTAGGCCACTTTGATATTAAAACCACAGAACGATATCTGCATGTAAAAAAAGAAACATTGGTAAATATTATCAGTCCATTAGATGATTTATGGAAAAGTGGAAAAGTAAACTGGTAACTGCGAAATCATTCTGCAATAAAGATGGCGAATGATCTTGTATTTACGCAATTGCAATGAAGAGGGCGAATTGCAATTGATTGAAAATCAAATTTATTTTTGGAATAACTTATTTTTTAGTGTCGTATATTTATGTGTTAGCTGCTACCCTATGGCAGCATTACATTCCTTAAAGTTATGAGCGACAAAAAACCAGTAGACATAAGTCGAGACAGAGGTGGTAGTGTTGATATCGGCACCGAAGCTGATGGTGCAATTTTAGAGATGTATAATCTCGGCGGAAGAATGTTAGTCATCAAAGAAAAATCTATTTATGAATTAAGGATGGCAGACGATATAGACCCAAACCGTGAAAACCCTAACCTGCCACCAAGTACACAAAAACTCATTCTTCCATTAGGGACAACATCCGAAATGTTTTCGAGAACGTTTTTAACAGCAAGACGATTATTTAAACCTGAATATTTTACAATCGCATTTGACGTTAATATTGCATTAGCTCTTGCTTTAGAAGTCATACAGGAACTATCTGCATTGGATGAGGAAATAATAGATTACTTGGCGGCAGAAAAAAAAGCGAGTGACGATTACGAAGAAAGAAAAAGTAAAAAGCTGGCCCACGCTATTCCATCTGTTACTGACATTAAAACCAGATGTAAAACTATTATTCAAAAAGTTGACCACGTCTCACAAGCTCAAATTGAAATTATCAGATTGTTTTTCCCTGACTTCAGCAAACAATCTTACTATGGAAAATTTTTAGAATTCATAGAACAAAAGCATAACGACCAAACTCCATTTATTGAATTTTTAAAAAATATCGTTCCTTTTATTGAGTTGACAAGAAATATCCGAAATTGCTTAGACCATAGAAGAACAGAAACCCAAATTAAAGACTTTGAATTACAACAGAATTTAGACAT
>JANMOR010000142.1:0-1602 GCA_031369435.1 Chitinophagaceae bacterium | reverse complement strand
GTTGTGTTTTGTTTGAGCAGCACCAATCAAAATGCTATGCAAAGTGTACGACGCATGTTCGTTGAATTGATGAATCGGCAAATTAAAAATCCTGTTGTATTAATTACCGATAGTAATTGGCAAACAGCTGATGAACATCTCATTCACTATTCAACAGAATGTGGTGCTTTATTACTTGATGGAATGGGCGATGGCATTTGTTTAGGCATGACGAGTAATAGTTATAAGATCCAGGCTGAGAACTTAACGCAAAATACAGGCGGCCGTAATTATCTCAGCAATCTCACACCTGAACAGTTCATCAACAGTACTGCCTTTAGTATTTTACAGGCAACACGAACAAGAATATCTAAAACAGAATATATTTCCTGTCCCAGTTGCGGAAGAACTTTGTTTGATCTGCAGGAAACAACTGCCCGGATACGTTCTGTTACCAATCATCTCAAAGGAGTAAAAATTGCTATTATGGGATGTATTGTAAATGGTCCCGGTGAAATGGCTGATGCAGATTTTGGTTATGTAGGAAGTGGCCCCGGTAAAATCACATTATACAAAGGCAAGGAAGTTGTTAAACGAAACGTGGATAGTGATGTAGCAGTGAATGAACTCATCAGTTTATTAAAAGAAAGTGATGCATGGGTTGAGCCCGTTGCCGTAGCAGCACTTTAGATCTCATCTATTTAATTCCCGATTCAATTTATGATTCAAACAGATTTTTTAGTGATTGGCTCTGGTATAGCTGGCTTAACCTATGCTATTAAAGTAGCAGAAGCTTGTCCCGATAAAAAGGTATTGGTTGTTACCAAATCAAATTCTGATGAAACTAATACCAAATATGCACAGGGAGGAATTGCTGTAGTGCATGATCCGGAAAACGACAGTTTTGATAAACATATTGAAGACACACTCATTGCCGGCGATGGTTTATGTAATAAAGAAATTGTAGAGATCGTAGTAAAGGAAGGTCCGCAACGGGTGAATGAGATCATTGAATGGGGCGCTTCTTTTGATAAAGAAAAAGATGGCGATTATTCTTTAGGTAAAGAAGGAGGCCATAGCGAAAACCGCATCATGCATCATAAAGATGTAACTGGTGCCGAAATGGAAAGAGCGTTGCTGGAAACGATCCGCAGGAGTAAGAATATTCAACTGGTGAATCATTATTTTATTGTTGATATCATTACACAACATCATCTGGGCTTTTTAATTACCAAAGCAACACCTGATGTGCAGTGTTATGGTGTGTATGCATTGAACCTGCAAACCAACCAGATTGAAATTCTGCAAACCAATATTACCATGCTCGCTACAGGTGGTAACGGCCAGGTTTACCGCACTACTACCAATCCTTCCATTGCAAGTGGCGATGGAGTAGCGATGGTGTACCGTGCAAAAGGCCGCATTGAAAATATGGAGTTCATCCAGTTTCATCCAACAGCATTATACCAGGCTGGACAAAAAGGGCAGGCTTTTTTAACCGGCCGGCTGGACCAGCAGATCCCGGCCAGCCATGGCCGCAACGAGGAATCGCGCCTGCTGGACGCGCTGCGCAACATGCAGCGCAGCCTGCGCGGGCGCCAGGCCGAGGACCAGGCCCGGCAT
>JANMOR010000135.1:0-2738 GCA_031369435.1 Chitinophagaceae bacterium | reverse complement strand
TTTGTGATGTTCCTGAAAGATGAAACAAGAGAACCTGCACAAAAGAATATCAAAATTGCAACAAGCAAAAAGATCAACAAAAAATATAGTGAAGCATCTGCACCCATCACTGGTAATTACTGGGCCGAAGGTCCAACCACATTGAAACTAAACGGAACATGGATTATTTATTTTGATAAATACCGTGATCATCAATATGGTGCTGTACAATCAAACGATCTTATCAACTGGAAAGATATTTCAGATCAAATTTCATTACCCAAAGGCATACGACACGGAACGATCTTCACAATAACAAATGAAGAGTTTGAAAAATTAAAACAGTTTCAATAGAGTTAAGCGATCTCTTTCACCCTGCTGATCATTAAACTGATGCCTAAGCCAAGTAATGCAATCAATGCAAATGAATATTGCAGTCCGGCAAGTTCAGCTATATAACCAATCAACGGAGGGCCCATCAGGAAGCCAAGAAAACCAACACCTGATACTGTTGCAATAGCAATACCGCTTGACACATCTTTTACTTTTCCTGCAGTACTGTATAATAAAGGAATGATACTGCTTACACCAAAACCAACAATAAGGAAACCGATGGTAGCCATAATGATGTTGGGGAATAGTACGGCGATCATCATACCGGTAAAGATCAACACACCACTCAGCTGCACCATTTTCTTCCGGCCGAAACGTTCAGCAAGCCGGTCGCCAATAAAACGTCCCGTTGCCATCATGATCATGAACGAAGCATACCCTAATGATACTAACGGACCTTCAGCTTTCACCACCTGTTTAAAGTATACACCACTCCAATCAAACATACAACCTTCGGCACTTAAACAACAAAATGCAATCAATCCTAATTGAAGCAACAGCCCTTTCGGTACTTGTATCCGTTTAAATGATGAAGCTGATTTGCTGGTAGGCGTTATAATTAAATATTTTTGAAAGATTAAGTTCAAACTGATCACCAGTGCCGCAATAATAAGAAAATGATAGAGTGGTTGAAATTCAATACGCATCATTAATAAACCAACCAATGCACCTGTAAAACCTGCCGTACTCCATACGCCATGAAAAGATGAAAGTATTGATCTTCCAAAAATTGCTTCTGCATTTACTGCCTGTGTATTCACAGAAATATTACAAAGGTTTCCTGCAAGTCCAAAGCCATATAAGCAGAGAGCTAACTGCCATGCAGTGGTTGCCAATCCCATCGTTGATAAGATCAATGCATATGCTACAATGGCAAGCCTCAATACATGTTTACTCCCAACTCTTGTTACAATCTTTCCACTTAAAGGCATCATGGTTAATTGTCCGGCAGGTAATGCAAGTAAAATACTTCCTAATGCAGCTTCTGATAAATGAAGTGTTGATTTAATATCAGGGATGCGGCTGGCCCAACTGGCAAAGCAAATTCCCTGGCAGAAAAAGAAAACAGATACAGCAATGCGTATCTGTAATTTTGAATAAAGGTTGGTTGTTGCTGAAATAGTAGTCAATGTTTGCTTAAAGGTGCAAAAATACCCGAAAAAACAGTTCCTTATGATCACACAACTGCAATAAAATCAAGTAAACGTTTTCGCAAACGTTTGTACAGGATGCAGCAGGATAGATGGGGTTGCAACTGTAACTACTTTAGTAGCTAAACTATTGCCATGTTTCGCTTGCCGGTTCTCCGTTTATTTCAACTTGTATTCATTTTATTTTTTTGTTCTTCAACTATCAATGCACAACCTGTTGTTGCGCCTGCATGGACAAAGAAAGTAGGTGCAAGAAGTTTTCCTGTTGCAAAAACGGTTTATTATGTTAACAGTTATGGGGCAGTGAGTGATACAGTTACAATGAATACAAAAGCCATTCAAAATGCTATTGATGCATGTGCTGCAAAAGGGGGTGGTATTGTTGCATTTAAACCCGGTACTTATGTAACAGGTTCCATTTTTCTTAAAAGCAATGTTCATTTACGTATTGATAAAGGAGTATTGATCCTCGGCTCACAAAATTTTGATGACTATCCAGATATGGATACACGTATTGCAGGTATTGAAATGAAGTGGCCCGCAGCATTGATCAATGCCATTGATATAAAGAATGCAGCTGTAACAGGAGAAGGAATCGTCAATGCAAGAGGAAAATTTTGCTGGGATAAATACTGGGCTACAAGAAAAGAATATGATGCAAAAGGACTGCGCTGGATCGTTGATTATGATGTAAAACGTGTACGCACATTACTTGTACAAAATGCAACAGATATAACTGTAAAAGGATTAACTTTTAAAAACGCCGGTTTCTGGACGGTACAATTATTATACTCCTCTTATTTAACCGTTGATGGAGTTGTGATTAAAAACAATGAAGATGGAAGTGGCCCAAGCACGGATGGTATTGATGTGGATTCATCAAGCTGGGTGTTGATTCAGAATTGTGATATTGATTGCAACGATGATAACTTTTGTTTAAAAGCAGGAAGAGATTGGGATGGCTTGCGGGTGAATAAACCCACTGCTTATGTGGTGATACGCAAATCTGTTGCAAGAAGAGGTGCAGGCTTAGTAACATTAGGCAGCGAAACATCCGGAGGTATTCATCATATTTTAGCAACCGACCTGTATGCAAAAAATACGGATAATGGCCTGAGAGTAAAATCTGCTTTTACCCGTGGTGGCGTAGTGGAAGATATTTATTTTCAAAACTCTCTTTTAGATTCAGTAAGAAATGTATTCCAGTTTAATTTG